>CALEKA010000121.1 GCA_937898715.1 uncultured Prevotella sp. | reverse complement strand
AAAATTCCGACTTTATACAAGGTTATACAATACGGCTTGTATGGGATGCTTACTATATATATTATTTATATGTCTATTACGTATAGCGCATAAATGTCAGAAAGTGGAAAGGAGATTTATACGCGATTCCCCAATCTCCTACACCAATACACAAGAGCCACTAAACCAAGGATTGCGCCAGCATAACCGATGTAGGAAATGCTTGCATGTGAGCAAATCTGCCCTCCAAAGAAGGCACCACTACCGATGCCCAGATTGAATATCCCCGAGAATATCGACATGGCTACAGATGTGCTCTCGGGCGTGGTGATAAGAATGATGTTCGACTGCATTGCTACGTTATAGGCCGTAGCCCCCATTCCCCATACTGCACATACCAAAATGAGGAGAGAAGGATTGAAAGCCAAAGGGCTGAGCAGAAACAGGCATAGCGTCATGGAGGCGACACACCATGTGATAAACGCTTTGCGATTGCGATTGTAGTAACGCGAGAATGCAAGGCTACCAAGGAAGCCTGCACCACCGAAGATCATCAGCGCTGCTGTGACCAAAGAGTTGGGCATGTGCGCCACTTGCTTCATAAAAGGCTCGATGTAACTATAGCCTACATAATAAGAAGTCGATACTAAGAGCGTGAATACGTACGTTCCGATGATACCCTTCTGCTTGAGCAGTGCGGGAAGTTTCTTCACCGAGAAGCCTCCCCTGCTCGGCACTTTCGGAAGTTTAAGCGCTGCATAGCAGAACGTGAATGCTGAAAATATGCCAATACTGAGGAAGGTCATACGCCAACCTACGTGCAGACCAATGACGCGGCCCAACGGCATGCCCAAAATCATCGCGACCGAAGAACCCGTCACAACCATGCTCAAGGCTAAGGAACGGTGCCTCTCTGGCACAATGCGCACGGCAATAGGCGAAATGATCGACCAGAAGATGGAGTGCGTACACGCCACACCAACACGAGAGAGCATAAGCATACCAAAACTTTCCGATAAGAACGACATTACTTGAAACGCGGTGAAGAGTCCGAGCAGCCATAGCATCAGCTTGCGCATTTCCATCCTCGATACCATAATCATCAGTGGGAGCGAAAGCAGCATCACTACCCAAGCATAGACGGAGATGAGCATTCCTACGCTTGCCTCTGTTAGGTGGAAGTCGGTCTGTATATCGGTGAGCAGACCGATGGGAACGAACTCTGAGGTGTTGAATATAAACGTAGCAAATGTAAGTGAGATAAGCGACAACCAATGTCGCAGCGACATCTTTTCGGACATGAGAGCGCGATTAAAACTAATTTGAATAGAATAAAAAAACTAAGCGGACTGACGATGGAGTGTGCTTACGACAAGTCCCTTTTAAGTCTGATTGTAGTTTAGTAGTCTTTTTGAGGATGCAAAGTTACGGATTACTTCTGCAAGTGACATACTATTTGCCGTTAAAAAAGGCATTTACAATCGACAGAATACTTTGCATTTTCTTGTAGAATACGTACAAACGCCTTATTTTTGCACGAATAATATTCCCTTATCCCCCACGCCACAAGCTCAGATGAGGCCACTCACTTATTTTTGTATAAATAATATTCCCTTACGCTATGATTCTTGCTTCCTTAAAAGATGCCTCGCGCATCGCTCCACTCCATCCAGCTTTTCAGATGGTGTTTGACTACGTCTCAACGCATGATTTGCTTCACGCTCCCTCGGGGCGAATTGTGCTGGATGACGAAAAAGTCTTTATCAACGTAGACGATGCGCAACTTCGTCAGCAGGAGGCGCAATGCCTTGAAGTGCATCGCCGCTATATCGACATACACTTTCCGCTGAGCGGCAGTGAACGCGTGGGATGGGCTCCCTTAAGCGAACTACACGTGGAGAGCCAAGCGCCCTTCGACACGGAGCGCGATTTCGCTCTTTATCCCCAGCAGGCAAAGACTTATTTCACCGCTCAGCCTGGCGACTTCTACATTATGTTTCCCGAGGATGCACACGCTCCCATCATCGGCAGCGGTACATTGCGCAAAATTATCGCCAAAGTGATGCTGTAATCAGCTCCTATCTACGATAGTCTCCTCCTAAGGCTAACGCAGCAAAAAGTCCTTACGCATAGCACAAGAAGGAATCTATACGTAAGGACTTTTTGCATATCATGAAGAGGACGAACGTATCTACCTTCTTAAGGTAATCACCTCTATCTTGGGCCAAGCGCCAAGGCGATAAGGCACATTGCCGCCTATTCCTGTAGAAACGTACAACAGCTGAGAGCCTTCACGATAAAGCCCACCCCACTCTGGCATGAACCATGCAGCGGGAGAGAAACTGCCTACCTGCATCTGAAGGGCATGGGTATGACCAGAAAGCGTAAGGTCTATATTCGAATGACCTATCACGCCGTGACGCCAATGCCAAGGGTCGTGACTGAGGAGGATGATGCAGCTTTGGGAAGAAATGCCCTCAATAGCCTTGACAAGATTGCCTCGCTCGGGGAATGGCGGTTTGCCCACATTCTCTACACCCGCTATATGGAGCGTATCATCAGCACGCACGATGTCGTAATGTGCATTGCGCAGCAAGTGCCATCCCATCTCGGTCTGCATACGTGCTATGCGCTTAGTCTCTGCAGCTTGCTGCTTAGGTGAGAGTCCTGGTTGGTATTGGCAGTAATCGTGATTGCCTAACACCGAGACCACGCCGTCGCGAGCCTTCAGTCCACTTAATATATCCACGTAGGGGAGCATTTCTGCCGAAGCCGTATTGACTATATCTCCTGTAAAGACAATTAGGTCGGGCTTTTGCTTATTAATGCTATCGACCAGGGCACGAACCACCTCTCCATTGTCGGCATACGTGCCGAGATGAAGATCGGAGATCTGCACTACGCGATAGCCATCAAAGGCGGGCGGAAGATGTTTTAGCCTCACGCTGACGTGGTTGGTCTGCAAGCGTTGCCATCCCCACCCCGTACCATACACTTGCACTGCTGCCATAAGCACGGCAAATGCGATGGCTACTCTATGAACAATGGGAAGTGCCGAGGAATGGTGCCACACGAGTCCACGACCTGCGATGTCGGCTATGACAAACACAAGTTTGGGCACTGCTACGCAGATTAACAGTATGAAAGCCCACTGCATGAGCGGCACGGAGCGTACTTGCAGCATGAGCCCTACCATGCAGAGAAGTGTCAAGACGGTGGGAAGTACTACGAGCAAGGTACGCCAAAAGCCCGACTGGACCTTGGTGAAATTCCACCAAATGAACAAGTCGGGCAGTATGAGTAGTAATAATAAGAGTACGAAGAAACGAAACATCTTGCTTTATCCTTTGTTTTGCTGTTCTTGCCACTTCTCGCGGGCAAACTCTTGCATATCGGTCACGGTATCTTTCTCGTCGACAATTTCCGTGCCGAGCATTGTTTCGATGACGTCTTCCATCGTGACAAGTCCGCGGAAGCATCCATACTCGTCGATAATCACAGAGATGTGTTCTTTTTTTGCCAAGAGTCGTTCCCAAATCTTTGATACGTTGTCGGTCTCTTGGAAAGAGAGCACAGGACGCATAATGTCGGATAGGCGGAGGTCGAACTTATCTTCTGCGAGCTTCTCAAGGATGGTCTGTCGAAGCACATAGCCCTTGATGTAGTCATCGTTTTCATCATTATAAACGGGTATACGTGAGAACTGGCGGTAGGCTTCGTTTTGATAAAACTCTCGCAGCGTCATGCTCTCTTCTGCCATTTCGACCACCGAACTTGGCGTCATGATGTCGCGAGCCTTCACGTCGTCGAGTTTGAGCAAATTCTGTATCATGCTGTTTTCCTTCTTCTCGAAGACGCCTTCCTCTGCTCCCACAGTGACCATTGCCGACACTTCTTCACGACTCACCGTGGTCTGTTGTTTCTTACCTGAGAATACGTGGGTGATCAGCTCTGCCATAAGGACGAGTGGATAGGTGATGATTACCAACACGTGGATGATCCTCGCGCACGGAATGGCCAGCGAACGCCAGTAGGCAGCTCCGATGGTCTTCGGAATGATTTCGGAGAAAATGAGTATAAGCAGTGTCAGAACAGCAGAAGTCAGTGCGAAGAATTCTGAGCCGAACACCTCTGCGCTCTGTGCACCAACGCCTGCAGCACCCACTGTATGCGAGATGGTATTGAGCGAGAGTATGGCAGCGATAGGCTTGTCAATGTCTTGCTTATATTTTTTGAGCAAGGCAGCGCCAGGTCGGTTCTCCTTTTCGAGCATAGAGACGAACGACATCGGTGCTGAAAGCAGCACTGCCTCAAGGATGGAACATAAGAAAGAGATGCTAAGCGCACCAATAAGATATAGGAGTAATAGCCCCATGGAAAGATTATTTAGTTATACATAAGCCCTCATCTGCAGCACGTCACGAGCGAGATTGCTCTCTGACTGACAATCACTATCGACTGCCAAACATCGTGCTCGACACTTTTTCGTCTCAATGGCTCGCTGCCTTGAAACGGGGCTAATAGTCACGATACAACATTTGTGCCACACCCACGCTGAATGCATGTGGCACTTGCTTGCTGACTATTCTGCTGCAAACTTACACAAAATAAGTGAAAGTACGAAGTTTTTCTATCCTCAACATGTGACAAGACGGTTAATAATTCAAGTTTTCTCTAAAGAAAGTCTTCTTTATCTCGTGGGCATGTGATAAAGTATTCACATTCTAAATCCGAAACCTCAGTTAATAATAACACCACGCTCCTCTTAAGCACAGGATCTTGCCCATAAATAAAGCGGAGCGCTCTCTTCAAGAGAATGCTCCGCAGTAGGATAAAAGATTGGGTTGAGTTATCCCAAATACTTTGTCAAGATGTTGATGTTGTCAGCTTCACGCAGACGACGCAAAGCGCGCTCCTTGATCTGGCGCACACGTTCACGTGTGAGGTTGAGCGTATTAGCCACTTCCTCAGCAGTCATTTCGTTGCGACCAATGCCGAAGAGCATCTTCAGCACCTGTCGTTCACGATCAGAGAGCGTCTTAAGTGCAGCATCGAGGTCGGCCGAGAGCGATTCTTTCTCCATCTGGTTGTCTGTACCGGGAGCAGAGTCGTCGGTCATGATATCGATGAGACAGTTGGAGTCGTCATCGGCAAAGGGAGCGTCGACGCTCACCTTCTTACCATTCGTACCAAGGGCTTCCTGTACCTTGCTTACGTCGGTCTCGAGCAAGTCGGCGAGTTCTGCCACAGAGGGGCGGCGCTCAAACTCTTGTTCGAAGTTGACGATAGCCTTTGTCAATTTGCTTTGGAATCCCACTTGGTTGAGCGGCATACGGACGATACGGCTTTGTTCGGAGATGGCTTGCAGGATGCTCTGACGAATCCACCACACGGCATAAGAGATAAACTTAAAGCCACGAGTTTCATCAAACTTCTGAGCTGCCTTGATCAAGCCCAAGTTGCCTTCGTCAATCAAGTCGTTCAACGCGAGTCCTTGATTTTGGTACTGTTTGGCCACACTGACAACAAAGCGCAAGTTGGCGCGCGTCAAGCGATCGAGGGCTTCCTGTCCATCAGGTCCTCCACGATGTATACGCTGTGCGAGCTCTACCTCTTCATCTGTTGAGATGAGTTCCTCACGGCCAATTTCCACTAAATACTTGTCCAACGCTGCACTCTGGCGGTTGGTAATACTTTTATTAATCTTTAGTTGTCGCATAGTTCTTCTTCTTCACGTTAGGGAAACGCACACGCACATTCATGTACGTTCGCAACATGGCATAACAAATGCCTGCAAAGGATGTACCAATGCAGGCTTTCCTATGTTTTTGTTATCCCTTAACGCTCATTTTACCAGACTCTTCGTAATTTCACTGCAAAATTACGACGAAATGTAATGCCTCGCCACTTTTTTAATAATTATTAAGTAGATTATTGCTCTCATAAGGTCAAAATGACGATAATTCGCATGCTGAGTTGTCATTTCCTTGAAGAATACGCCCTCCTTTGCGGAGAAAAGTTTGTACTTTTGCAATTTCGCAATGTCTCATGTTCATGACCTATATTCATACACGTATCCACCGTTTGCTCCAGCATACAGCGTTCCACCTTCGCAGCATAGCCGTGCCCATCAAGCAGCAGTTGCCTTTTTTCCTTATTTACCTGCTTTGGACGAGCAAAGCTCCCCTATTCAGTTTTTTCTACGACGTCACGCATGGCTATGGAGGCTCCATGCTCGAACCGCTTAATGCTTTTGCATTCAATGCGTGCAAGGCTTATCTAATCTGTGCGCTCCTCTGTGCATTCCGCCCGAGATGGATCAAGGTGGTGGCCTACGCCGTGTTTTTCGCCCTCGTCCTCGTCTACCTATTCCTTGGAAGCACCTTTCATATGGACATCTCGCCCACGGTGCTTACGCTCCTGGCTGAAACCAACGCTCGCGAGAGTGCCGACTTTGTGAATGCCTACTTACTTTCAGCCTCTACACTGCGCATCGTTGCAGAATGGGCATGCTTTATAGCAGTCACGGTGGTGATAGAAAAGTTCTACCCTCGCCTTCGCCAACGCATAGGCCGAGGCATGCAAACGGCCATCGGCGTGCTACTTCTCCCCATCTTCGTGTGTGGATGCATTGACAGCAAAGCCTACATTACGCTCTTTCGCACACACAACACTTCCGAACTTTCTCAATGGGACATCGATTATGCCGACCTTACTAGCGACAGTCTTTCACGCCTCATCATGTCGGCAGTAGGCATACATCTGAAGGGCGTAGAGATGCAAGATGCGGTACGCTTCACGCTCCAGATGAAGCGTGATGCTTCGCTTCTTGAGCCCAACGACAGCCTTTGCGTGGTGTTCGTCATTGGCGAATCTTACATCAAATACCACAGCAGCCTCTATGGCTACCCTCTCCCCACGGCTCCGCGCATGGAGAGCGAGCGCCGACGCGGCAACCTCATCGCTTTCAACAATGTATGTGCGCCTTACAACAACACCACATCGGTCATCCGCAATCTGCTCAACTGCAACAGCATAGGTCATGGTGAGCGCTGGAACGAATCGCCTTATTTCCCCGCCGTGATGCACCAAGCAGGCTACGACGTGCTTCTGTGGGACAATCAGCGTGAGATGGGAAGCAAAGAAGTATTTACCTTTGCGCTCAATAGCTACCTTTACCACCCCGAGATACGGAAGGTTTATGCACAGGAGAATGCCGCTTGCTACGACTACGATGGAGCGCTGCTCGACGACTTCTTTGCACACGCGAGCAAGCCGCGCAAACATTCATTCGTAATGCTTCATCTCGTGGGGCAACACGTGTTGGCTGGCGAACGTTTTCCCCACACGCATGAGAATGAAGTGTTCCACCCCTCTGACGTGCCCAACCATGCCCCCTACTTAGACGATACCAGACGGCAGTTCATTGCCGACTATGATAATGCCACGCGCTATAACGACCGCCTTATGGGACGACTATTCGATTTTTACAGAGGGCGGAATGCCGTAATCATCTATGTGTCCGATCATGGCGAGGAAATCTACGACTACCAAGACCAAATGGGGCGCATCAAGGGCGAGCTTACTCCCAATCGCGTGAAATATCAATATGATGTACCGCTCGTGGTCTGGGCATCAGATAGCTACCGCAAGGCTCATCCTACGTTGATGCACGAACTCGCCTCTGCCACGAATCGTCCACTGATGACAGACAACATTTGCCACCTCATCTTCCGCTTATCGGGGGTTCGCTCGTCGTACTATCATGCCGATCGCGATATAAGTTCACCAGCTTTTCGTCCGTCGCGCCGCATTATCGACGACAACTTCGATTACGACCGCTTGCGTTGGCAGCCCACCCATAGTCTGAAATAGCCCCCCTTGTCTGCGCATGAGTCGCATGCAATTCAGGTCTTTACGCGCGCATACACGCGTGCGCGCTTCATTTAATTTGCAAGGGTATTTAGCCATTATCTGTCACTTTTAGTACGTTTTCCCTTCATTCTCAGCACATTATAAAGTGTAGGCAGCATATATTTGCCTACACTTTTGCTTGCACTCATCCACTTTACTCCCCTAATGGCACAAGGAGATAGTTTTGAGTACATACACAACTCATATTTTGTTTTCTTTCTTATAAACGTCCCTTGCTGATCTATTAGTTTCTGATAGACAATGCACACATACTAAATCCTAAACTTAAGGTGTAATTATCTCTGCATCAGCAGCCAAGCATGCCGGAAAGCCCCCAATGTTGGCGTACACCGGTCGGTGTACGCACGAACGACGGTCGGTGTACGCACGTACATCGGTCGGTGTACGCACGAGCAACGGTCGGTGTACGATAACATGAGCGGCCTTTCAAAAAAGCAGCAGTGGCCTTTTTGACTAACAGCAAAGTGCTTACAGAGGATACGGCAACGCACTGATACATAATTGTTATTGAAGTTTCGGATACAGAATGGACGGGCTAAATCCAAAACTTCAGCTACCGATAGTGTATGGAAGAGATTGGGGACGGAGAGTGTGGGATAAATGCAAGCAAAGTGACGGCATTTTATCAGCATAAACGTTTGATTATCAGCAAAATTCTCGCTTTTTACTGGCAAAATGTAAGTAACAAAGAGGAAATTGTCTGATACGCGCGCACGCGAGAGCAAATGATGTTATGCTCATTCTTTCACTTTCGCTTCGCGCAAGTTAGGCTGCGGCTCGGAAGTGCAAAGCAAAAAACGAGTTTTTTCCTTTGTACTTCTCTCGCCTTGCACTAACTTTGTCAGCCATAAGCCACAACAACAATGATGACACTCAACTTGCGAGGCAAACTCTATGAGCTTCGCGAACCTCAGATAATGGGCATCCTTAACGTTACGCCCGACTCTTTCTATTCCGAAAGTCGCACACCCGACGAACAATATATCGCTCAACGCGTAAAACAGATGATGACGGATGGCGCCGATATGATAGACATCGGTGGATACTCCTCACGTCCTGGGGCCGACGATGTGAGTCCAGAAGAAGAGATGAACCGACTTCGACGCGGACTGCGCATTATCCGTAGTCTCTACCCCGATGTGCCCGTTTCGGTCGATACGTTTCGAGCAGACGTGGCTCGCATGTGTATTGAGGAAGAGGGTGCAGACATCATCAACGATATATCAGCCGGCATGATGGACAGACAGATGCTGAAGACGGTGGCACAACTCCACGTGCCCTACATCATGATGCACATGCAAGGCACCCCTGACACCATGCAGGTGGCTCCACATTACGACAACCTACGCCGAGAAGTGATGCTCTATTTTGCCGAACGCATAGACCGTCTCTGCCAAATGGGAGCGAAAGACATTATCGTCGATCCAGGATTCGGATTCGGCAAGACTGTAGAACACAACTACGAACTTATGGCCCACTTGGAAGACTTCCACGTGTTCCACCTCCCACTCTTAGTAGGCATCTCACGTAAATCAATGATCTACAAGCTATTAGGAGGTACACCACAGACTTCACTCAACGGTACAACCGTGCTCAACACGATAGCCCTCACAAAGGGTGCTCACATTCTGCGCGTACACGACGTGAAAGAAGCCGTAGAAGCTAAGCGCATCTACCAGATGTGTAAGGCATAAGACACAGGCTTCTGCTCCGACGAAATTCACTCTTACTCCACCCCCGCGTGCAACATTTCATTCGCGCCATTCTCTCCCAACGCTCATGCTCACATTTGGAATCAAAGATATCATCGACATTTTCTCGGTAGCCATTCTGCTCTACTACATCTACCGACTGATGAAAGAGTCGAGCTCCGCCAAGATATTCATTGGCATTATCATCTTTATCGTGGTATGGATCTTCGTGTCTCAAATCTTTGAGATGCGATTGCTTGGATCTATCCTCGACAAGTTGGTCAATGTGGGATCGTTGGCACTGATTATATTGTTTCAAGAAGAAATCCGCCAATTCTTTTCCTCCATCGGCACGCGACCAGGCACACTCTTCCTAAAGCATTTCTTCAAGAGCATTAAGCAGAAAGAGAGCAACGTTCACCGCGAAGACATCATGCCCATCGTGATGGCTTGTATCAATATGAGCAAGCAGAAAGTGGGAGCACTCATTATCATTGAGCGCTACGTGGGACTGAGCGAATATATCGATACGGGCGATAAGATCAATGCCAACATCACGCAACGCCTCATCGAAAACATCTTCTTCAAGAACAGTCCACTCCACGATGGAGCTATGATCATATCGCACCAACGCATCCGCGCAGCAGGCTGCATTCTGCCCATCTCTCACGACACCGACATTCCTAAATCGCTCGGCCTGCGCCACCGCGCAGCACTCGGCATTTCGCAGAAAAGCGACTGCTTGGCAGTGGTGGTTTCAGAAGAAACCGGAGGAATCTCAATAGCCGAAAAAGGCAATTTCCGCCTCCGACTGTCGGGCGAGGAACTGGAGAGCGCACTCTCAAAAGAGTGGATTAAGGAGTAAAAGTGAGGCTTTTTAAGATTTTATTACTATCTTTGCCCCGCTGAAGTGTGCCGATTAAGCGTACGGGCACACATGGTGGGCACTGCCCAACAGATAGAATAAGTACGCTCCACAATTCTCATCCCTATCCGCTTCACACCCGATCCTAATGGCAAACCACAAAATAAAAAACGTACGTCTTCACAGCGAGGGCAACGACATCTTGCGCAATAGCTTGATAGCCATCGTCGTGGTAGGCCTCTTGCTCTACTATCTGCTCAAAGGCATCACGCTTTGGCCCTTCTACGTCTATGCGGCTGTCTGCGCTGTGCTCTATATCATTGCTGTCAACTTCTTCCGCTGCCCTATCCGCATCTTCAATGGCGAAAAGGATGGCACAGTACTGGCAGCTGCTGATGGACGCGTAGTAGTGATCGAAGAGGTCGACGAAAACGAGTACTTCCACGATCGACGTCTCATGATATCTATCTTCATGTCGATCACCAACGTTCACGCCAACTGGTTCCCCGTAGAGGGCGTAGTGAAGAAAGTGGTGCATCACAATGGAAACTTCCACAAGGCTTGGCTGCCCAAGGCAAGCACGGAGAACGAACGATCTACCGTGGTGATCGAAACTGCCGACGGACGCGAAGTGCTTGTACGCCAAATAGCAGGAGCTGTGGCCCGTCGTATCGTGACCTACGCCCGTGAGGGAGAAGACTGCTACTTCGACGAGCACATGGGCTTCATCAAGTTTGGATCGCGTGTCGACGTCTATCTGCCACTCGGATCTGAGGTTAAGGTACGCATGGGACAAGCCACCGTGGGCAACCAGACGGTGATAGCCAAACTAAAAGATATCTAAGAAGCAACATAGAAGCGTACAGCCAATACTGGGGGCGACGCGTCCCCGCGTCGGCATCAGCCTACACAAGGCACGCTTGCCCCCTACAATAATAATTACCCCTCTGCTACGAGTTGACAAGTAATTTAGGCCATTAGGCTTACAGATACGGACACAATCGAAGATCCGCATTCTGCCCGCACTTGCCAACTCGTAGTTGCATAAAACAGCACAACAACATGAAGAAGCATATACCCAACACGCTGACTTGCTGCAACCTCATATCGGGCTGCATCGCCACTTACTTTGCCTTTCAAAGCAATTACAGCATAGCATTTGCATTCATCATCATAGGCGCCGTGTTCGACTTCTTCGATGGATTCGCCGCCCGTCTGCTCCATGTGTCTTCACCCGTAGGCAAGGAGTTAGATTCTCTGGCAGACGATATCACATTTGGCTTTGCACCATCTGCTATCGTTTTCAGCCTGACGAGTGGATTGTTGCAACAAGTGGAGCTAACCCAATGCGAACTGGGAGTGGATTCGCTCACCTACTATTCTGTAGCATACTATCTACCCTACTTGGCATTCCTCATGGCAGCTTTCTCTGCTCTGCGCTTGGCAAAGTTCAATCTCGATGAACGACAGACTACGTCATTCATTGGTCTGCCCACTCCAGCCAATGCACTCTTTTGGGCAGCACTGAGCGTATCATTAACTGGTACTTCGTTCACTAACGATTCGACACGACTGATTGTAGCCATCGCCCTATTGGTGGGCGTACTGATCTCATGCTGGCTACTCGTGGCAGAGATCCCCATGTTTGCGCTCAAATTCAAGCACTTCGGTATCCACGGAAACGAGCTTCGCTACGGATTCATCCTGCTCAGCATCTTGCTGCTCATCATCCTGGGTTGGGCTGGATTCTCCGCTATTATCATTCTTTACATACTTACCTCCATCGCCGACAACGCATTTGGCACGAAAGTTGCAAAGTAATGGGTAGGACGCGCACAGCGCTGTCTGTTACGAGCATTGGGGCATAAGACATTCCATCTTCCATAGCCACTTCGCTCATATTTCCTAACCCTACAAAAGAGATACTTCACAGACATGTCACAATTCCTTGGATGCTTATTTATCCTTATATTCGGCCTTTTCTTCGTAGTATGGGGTATACTGCGCATGGGATTTCAGATGCTCTTCGGATCGAAGGGCAAATCCGCATGGAACATGGGCAGCCAGTCATGGCAACAGCCTAATCAGCACCCCAACAACTCAAGAAACACGGAACGCCCTCACACCTCCTATTCTTCAGGCAATGCTCATCATGAAGGATCCCGCGCCAATTCACGTCAGCGCCGAAGCGGCAAGATTTTTGACAAAAGCGAGGGTGAGTACGTAGATTTCGAAGAGGTGTAATCTTCTAAATATATAAAAGAGTACTTACAAATTGCCGATAAGCACAGAAAAAGGATGGCAGGTTATTACCCAGCCATCCTTTTTCTGCCATTTTAATATGCACTGCTTGCATCCCTATTCGTAAGCCATGAAAAATTCTGCCTTATAGAACCATACATTTCAGCACTCGCAGAATCCGCATTCAGATAAGATCTTCACTCCTTACAATGCCATGCATTACGGCAAAGATGGTGAGCGCCGAAACACTTCGCGTACCGAGCTTCTCCGTCAGATTGTTACGATGCGTAATGACCGTAGCAAGGGTTACGCCCATTTGAGCTGCTATTTCCTTATTAATCTTTCCCTCTACAATTCCTTTCAGCACTTCACGCTCGCGAGGCGTAAGACGGGGTCTTTTCTCCACTTGCTCACTATGCTCTATGGGATGTTGAGCCTGACGTAAAGCTTCTAATTGTTGAGCACGTTGACCGTGAGAGCGATTAGCGAGAGAGAGTATGGCACGAATCAGATCTTTCTCGGGAAGAAAAACGTTGAGCGTATGGAATCCTTGAGGCAGATGGTTAGCTTCATCACCATGAATCAGGACAATCGTCTTGTGCTGGCGTTGCAAGAAAAATGTAGCCCCCGCCAACACTTCTGCAGAAGAAGCGAAGTAATGAAAGAAAGCATCAGCTTCCTCGCATTCCACCAAATCTGTATAGTGAGAAAAAAGGCATACATCAGCTCCAGGCATCATACGGCGTATGATGTCTGACAATCCTATGCATGCCAACGTATTGGGTGCTACTATTGCTATTGATGGACGCATCTTTTTATAAATATCCTATTAATTGACTACCAATTTATCGCCAAAATACATTCTCAGCACTCGTTCAGCCTCATCCTTTTGTTCTGCCGTATTGACAGGTACATCCTTCAGCTTATATTCCCAGCCCAATGCCTCGTATTTATGCACACCAAGCGTGTGATATGGAAGAAGTTCTACACGCTGAAGCATACTATAATCCTTGAAGTGTTCACCAAGCGCACGTAAGTCTTCCTCAAAATTACTCACCCCTGGCACCAATACGTAGCGCAGCCAAAAAGGACGCTTATTCTCCTCAAGCCACTCCGCCGTGCGAAGTGTCTGTGCATTACTTCTACCTGTAATATACTGATGACGCTCATCATTGATCTCTTTCACATCAAGCATCACAAGATCAGTCTCACGCAAGAGCGCCTCTACATGCTTATTCCAAATAGCACCATTAGAGTCCACACAAATATGTATCCCCTCAGCATGCAGTTTTTCAAACAGAGGCAAGAGCGCCTCAGCCTGCACCGTAGGCTCTCCTCCAGAGAAAGTTATTCCACCACGCTTACCAAAGAATGGCTTAAACGAGACGGCTTGCGCCACAATATAGTCAGGATCCGTCAGTTTGCTTTCCCCCACAGCATCTATCGTATCGGGATTAGCACAATAAAGACAGCGAAAAGGGCAGCCCTGAAGAAACACTACATAGCGAAGTCCAGGCCCATCAAAGGTACCCATTGACTCGTAACTGTGAACGCGTATCTGCATCATTAGTGGTGGTGTTATTGAGGATAAAACGTAGCAAAATGCATTAACACACGAAGTGAAATATGCTTTTGTCCGTGCAAAGTTACGCAAGACTTATAAAAAAAGCGTATCTTTGCCCACAAATTTAACATCGTGCAATGCAATAAAGCATTGACATCCCAAGCAAAAACAAACCAGCACTATGGCAAAAGATACGGTAATACTCACCGGCGACCGCCCCACAGGTCGCCTTCACATAGGTCACTACGTAGGTTCACTGCGACGCAGAGTAGAACTTCAA
Source organism: uncultured Prevotella sp. (assembly GCA_937898715.1). Taxonomy (GTDB): domain Bacteria; phylum Bacteroidota; class Bacteroidia; order Bacteroidales; family Bacteroidaceae; genus Alloprevotella. The sequence continues at coordinate 73,734 of CALEKA010000121.1, read as the reverse complement.
AACGAAGGTGATTTCAAGAAGATGTTTGTCTTCATAGCCGATGCTCAGGCACTGACTGACAACATTGACAACCCTGAAAAAGTGCGTCAGAACGTAATTGAAGTAGCACTCGACTACCTCTCCGTAGGACTCGACCCAAGCAAGATTACCATCTTTATTCAGAGCCAGATACCAGAACTCTGCGAGTTGAGTTTCTATTTTATGGACCTCGTCACCGTAAGCCGACTTCAACGCAACCCTACCGTTAAGACCGAGATAGGCATGCGAGGCTTCGAATCGAGCATCCCCGTAGGATTTTTCACCTACCCCATCAGTCAGGCAGCCGACATCACAGCATTCCGTGCTACCACCGTTCCCGCTGGCGAGGACCAAAAACCCATGCTCGAGCAGGCTACAGAAATCGTACGTCGCTTCAATCACATTTACGGTGAAACACTCGTAGAGCCCAGCATTCTCCTCCCCAACAACGCGGCATGCCTACGCCTGCCAGGTACCGATGGCAAAGCAAAAATGTCAAAAAGCCTCGGCAACTGCATTTATCTCTCCGAAAGCGCCAAAGAAGTGGAGAAGAAGGTTAAATCCATGTATACCGACCCCACCCACTTGCGCGTAGAAGATCCCGGACACATCGAAGGGAACACCGTATTCACCTACCTCGATGCATTCTGCAAGCCCGAGCACTTCGGACTCTATTGGCCAGAATACCAAAGTCTTGACGAGGTAAAAGAGCATTATCAACGCGGCGGACTAGGCGACATGAAGGTAAAGAAATTCCTCAACAAGATACTTCAAGAAGAACTTGAGCCTATCCGCCAGCGCCGTGCAGAATTCGAAAAAGACATCCCCGCCGTATACGAAATGCTCCGCAAAGGATGCGAGGAAGCTCGTGCCGTAGCAGCCGACACCTTGAGCGACGTACGACGCGCCATGAAGATCAACTATTTCGACGACAAGGAACTCATCGCTGAGCAAGCCAAGCGCTTCCAAAAATAAGATCCACATCCTTCCCCACGTACCTACATGCGTCCCTCATTAAGCTATTGCATAGGTCACCGCTAAGTCATTGCTTAAGCCATTGCTAAGTCATTGCTTAGGTCATTGCTAAGCCATTGCTTAGGTCATTACTTAAGTCATTTCGAGCACGAAAAGTAAAAAACTAACGTGATAGTTTGCTCATTCACAAAAGTTTTCCTACCTTTGCAACCCGAAGTGAGAAGGTGCCTCATAAGTAACGAGGCCGTGAGGTCTGTAACAATGGTTAAGTGCTGACCTTTCCCGCTCAACTGATATGTATATCAAAACAAAAAAACAGCATAACGAAAATGAAAAGAACATTCCAACCCCACAACAGAAAGAGAAACAACAAGCATGGTTTCCGTCAGCGTATGCAGACAGCTAACGGTCGTCGCGTTTTGGCCGCTCGTCGTGCCAAAGGTCGCAAAAAGTTGACCGTGTCTGACGAAGTTCATGGTAAGAACTAATAAATCAGCACTCCTTTCCATACAAGCTTAAGAATAAGCGTTCCTTACTCTCAAGCACGACAATGTATGCTTAAATAAGCACAAGCATAGATTGCATAGGAAAGAGCACTGAGACTGATACCACATTGCAAAATGCAACGTGGTATCAGTTTTTTTATACCCTAAATCAAGTATACTCACGACACCACCATAAGAGAAGAAAGTTCACTATCAGACAATTATAGTAGCAAGAAGCAAAGCTTTTCCCATAGCACATTCAAAAAAACAAGAGTTAAATAGGGCAGAGTAGCCAATTTTATGCTACCTTTGCCCTATAAAGGGACAAGCGGCAACAGCTTAACAAGAAGCGTGAGTTAACGAAAAGCATGAGTAGCCCCTTTCCCCCAACCTAAAAGAAACAAGAGATTATGACTATCTCCGATTTTTTCAAGAAGATATTCAGCCGAGTATTGTTTGGCAACTGCTTAGGCATCGTGGTGACCACCATCGTGCTGGGCATCGCCTCGCTCATCTTTATCAATATTTATACCCACCACGGAGAAGAAGTGGTGGTGCCCAACGTATGCGGCATGGATCAAAGCGTGGCTGAAAAGAAGCTCGAAGCGATGGGACTCAAGATGGAGGTGACGGATACAGGCTATGTCTACAATGCGGCTCCATTTTCCGTATTGGAGCAGAGTATCAAATCTGGCGAAAAAGTAAAGCCTGGACGCATTATTTATCTTACCATCAACGCCAATGGTCCACGACAGATAGCCATCCCCGACGTAGCAGACAACTGTTCACGTCGTGAGGCTGAGGACAAATTGCGCGTACTTGGATTTAAACTTGCTGCTACAGAATACGTTGTGGGCGATCCTGACTGGGTGTACGGCGTCAAGGTAAATGGTAGAAATGTGGTAGCAGGTACAAAAGTTTCTGTTACCTCCCCCATCACATTGGTCGTAGGCCAAGGTGGTGTGAGCGACACCTATAATGGTAACGATAGCCTTGACTACATTCTCAATGCGCCCCCTCCTGAAAAAGATGAGGACTACATCGACGAGAGCGGCAGCAACGAAGGGACTACCTCGTCCTCGCACAAAGAAGATTTTGTGTCAGAAAAAGAATAAGGCAGAATGTTGCCCTAAAAAGAAATCCCCACACCATTTATTATTGCAAGACTTACTTTGAAAGAAAATAAATACACCAACGAGCAAGATTTAGGCGTCCACAAACAAGATTTTGCTATTGAGCAAGAATTAGCAGCTACCGAGCAAGAGAAGGCGGCCGAGAATTCTTGTCAAGAAGCCCTTAACGACGGTATATCTTCTGCCGACTTTGACGACGACGATGAAGAAGGCGAAGAGTCGGCTGCGCTCTATGAACATTATCGTGTAGTAGCAGATAAAGGGCAACAGTTGTTACGAGTGGACAAATTCTTAATGGACCACTTGCGCGACACCTCCCGCAACCGCATACAAGCTGCTGCTAAAGCAGGATTTATTCACGTCAACGATAAGCCTGTCAAGAGCAACTATCGCGTAAAGCCCTTTGACATACTAACACTTCTGCTCGATCGTCCACGTTATGAGAATAAGATTGAGGCAGAGGATATCCCCCTTGATATCGTATACGAAGATAGCGAACTGCTCGTTGTCAATAAGCCTGCAGGATTAGTAGTACATCCTGGATGCGGCAATTATACAGGCACGTTGGTCAATGCCATTGCATGGCACTTGAAGGACGATCCCAAGTACGATCCCAACGATCCCGCCGTAGGTCTTGTACACCGTATAGACAAAGACACCTCTGGACTGCTTGTCGTGGCAAAGACCGCCGATGCGAAGACAAAATTGGGTGTGCAGTTCTTCAATAAGACTACGCGCCGTCGGTACAATGCCCTCGTATGGGGCAATCTTACTGACGATGAAGGACGCATAGAAGGCAACATAGCTCGCAATCCACGCGACCGCATGCAGATGGCTGTATTTGCCCCCGACTCAGGTATAGGTAAGCATGCCGTAACGCATTATCGAGTGCTAAAGCGCTATGGCTACGTCACCCTCGTAGAATGCATTCTTGAGACAGGTCGTACCCACCAGATCCGAGTTCACATGAAGCACATCGGCCATCCACTCTTCAACGATGAACGCTACGGCGGCGACAAAGTACTACGCGGAAATTCATCAGGCAGTTACAACAGTTTTATTCGCAACTGCTTTGCAACGTGTCCACGTCAAGCTCTTCACGCTCGCACCCTTGGATTTAAACATCCTAAGACGGGCAAGGAGATGGACTTCACCACCGAACTGCCCGCCGACATGACTGCGCTACTGCAAAAGTGGGACACCCTACTTGAAAGTGCACAAGCCAAGCAAGGAGGATTCTGAGAGGTTAAGAGTTGATAAGTTGATAAATTGAAGAGTTGACAAATTGAAGAGTTATTAAGTTAAGAGGATACTTTCCAAAGTTTTAGAATGATAAGCATATGCCACTTGGAGAGACGTAGATAAGTCAAGAACTGACATTGACCCAACATTTTCCCAAGTGCCAAAAGAGGAAATCCTCATCACACAAAAAGCATTTAAAATATTCAATCATCATATTCGTTATGAAACGTACAATCGCCATTGTAGCCGGAGGCGACTCCTCCGAGCATGATGTATCCCTCCGCTCAGCCGAAGGCATTCTGTCCTTCATGGACAAAGACAAGTATAACTGCTACATTGTAGAAATCAAGGCAGGCAATTGGACCGTACTCTATGGTCAAGAGACTTGCCACGTCAATCGTGAAGACTTCTCATTCACCGCATCCGATGGCCGTCACGACTTCGACTTCGCTTATATCACTATCCACGGCACTCCTGGTGAAAACGGACTTCTCCAGGGCTACTTCGACATGATCGGTATGCCCTACTCCACCAGCGGTGTACTCGTTGAAGCTATGACATTCAATAAGTTTGCGCTCAACAATTTCCTGCGTGCCTTCCCCGAGCTCCACATTTCCGACTCTGTACTTATCCGTAAGGGCGACGTTGTGACTCCCGAAATAGAGAAGCAGCTCGCTGAACGTCTTGGCATTCCCTGCTTCGTGAAGCCCAATGCTGGCGGATCCAGCTTTGGTGTGACCAAAGTAAAGTTTGCTGATGCCTTGCGCGCAGCCATTGAGAAAGCTATGGTAGAGAGCGACGAGGTGATGATAGAAAAGATGATGAGCGGCACGGAAATCACTTGTGGCTGTTTTAAGAAGCAAAATGGCGAACTCTATACATTCCCCATCACCGAAGTAGTCACCCACGACGAATTCTTCGACTACGATGCCAAGTACAACAATAAGTCTGACGAAATCACTCCTGCTCGTATTGCTCCCGAAACGGCTCAGCGCGTAAGCGATATGACGAAACACATCTATAAGATTCTCGGTTGCTACGGCATCATCCGTATAGACTACATTCTCTCTGGCGAAAAGGGTAACGAGCAGATCAACATGCTTGAGATCAACACCACTCCTGGCATGACGCCCACCAGCTTCATTCCCCAGCAGGTGCGCGCTTCAGACATGGACATCAAAGACGTGCTGAGCGAGATCATCGAAGGCAAACTATGCTAACTCTCTAATCTTCCCCACCATGAATATACACGATTTCGACGCCATCCGTCCGCTTCTTCCCGAGGAGATACCTGGTGCCATCGATGAGCTATTCTCCGACACCACCTTCTGCGCCATCATCCAGTCCTTATATAAGGGAATTCCTTTGGAAGCGCTTAAGGCCAAGGCTCTTGCAAGCAAGGACAATCTGGAATTTCAGAAAGCCTTGCTCTATCCGCTGATCAAGCAGCTCATCTCACAATGCGCCACGAGCCTCACGCTCGACGCCACTGCCATCCCCGCAGAGAAACGTGCAGAAGCCTACACCTTCGTGTCCAACCATCGCGATATCGTGCTCGACTCTGCACTGCTCGACGTATTGCTCATTGATAATGGATTTCAAAACACCATAGAGATAGCCATCGGCGACAACCTGCTCATCTATCCGTGGATACGTACGCTCGTTCGTCTCAACAAGTCGTTCATCGTACAGCGTTCGGTAAGTATGCGCGAGATGCTCATGTCGAGCAAGCGCATGAGCGAATATATGCACTTCGCCGTAAGCGAGAAGCACGAAGGCATCTGGATAGCCCAACGCGAGGGACGCGCTAAGGACTCCAACGACCGCACCCAAGAGTCTATCCTCAAGATGATGGCTATGGGCGGTGAGGGCACTCCCGTAGAGAGGCTTAAAGAACTGAATATCACACCGCTCACCATCTCGTACGAGTACGATCCTTGCGACTTCCTCAAGGCAAAGGAATTTCAGCAAAAGCGCGACGATGCCTCGTTTAAGAAGAGCCAACAGGACGACCTTATCAATATGAAGACAGGCATCTTCGGCCATAAGGGCAAAGTGGTCTACCGTATCGCCTCGCCCATCAACGCCTGGATTGACGAGTATGCAGCCCTGCCGAAAGGCGAGTTTTTCAAAGCCGTGGCAGAACGCATGGACCGCGCCATTCACCAGGGCTACGAAATCTTTACGAACAACTACGTAGCGCTCGACCTCCTCACCCACTCCACTGAGCACGCTGCTCACTATACGGAAGCAGAGAAAGCCTCTTTCGAAACCTACCTACAGCAGCGCATCTCGCTCATCGACCTTCCCGAGAAGGACGAAGCCTTCCTGCGCGAACGCATCCTTACGATGTATGCCAACCCGCTCATCAATCATCTTAATTCTCTGTAAGAGTTTTAAGTTTTGAGGTTATTTAAGTTTCGGATTTAGGATTGGCGGGCTGAATCATCGTGCAAGTCGAATGCAATCAAGCTTGCTTGAATTGCTGAGACGCAGCCGATGATGACGATAAAAGCCCAATGATATTCATAGCCCAGGGCATCGCCCTGGGTATCCCGTAAGCAGTATTGTTTCGCCCTGTAAGGGCAAAAGTAGAAATATATTGTCCTTACTTCTGCCCTTACAGGGCGTATCATTCTTGATCAATTCTACCCAAGGCGTTGCCTTGGGCTATGGAATTCATTGGGCTTTCAGCCCACCCTTTCTAAATCCGAAACTTCAGTAAGATTATAAAGCTACCCGTTGGCGGAATTCTTGGTTAACGGGTAAACAAGTTAACAAAATCCGCCAACGCGTTAGCTTTATAACCTAATCTCTCAAAACGTTGAACCCACATCACCCCCTTCCATGAAGTACCTCTCCACTGCTCTGCTCACCGCCTCGCTACTCATTCTGATGAGTTGCTCCGACGACGACGCGCCGCTGCCCTCCTATCAGATATCATTGGCAGAACTTACTGCCGACGCTACTGGGCGAGCCATGCGCATAGGGCTCGACGATGGCGAAGAACTTCCTCTTACGCAGACTATCAGCGGCCTTAGGCCCGACTCCACCTATCGCATACAAGCTCTTTATACCACTGATGGACAAAGCCTTACGCTCCATCAGCGAGCCTCAGTGCTTGCTCCAAAAGTTGTGCGTATCGCCGCCGACCGAGTGAAGACCGACCCTGTAGGCGTCGTCGCTTGTTGGCAAGGTACTCACTACATCAATCTGCGCCTCAACATACAGGGCACAGCTCAAGCAGTGCACTACTTAGGATTCAATCAGACCAATTATGTGCGTCATGCCAATGGCACGCGTACGCTCTGTGCGGAGCTCATCCATGGTCAAAACAACGATCCGCTTTACTACACGCGCGATACCTACCTATCGCTTCCCTTGCGTCCGCTCCAATCCTTGCTCCGCACACGTACCGACTCCATCAGTCTTACGGTGAACACCTTTGATGGACCACGCACGTTTACATTCTTGTTCATTCCCTAACACTCACACCTTTCCCTTTCAGTCCAGCTATGATCTCCTTTCATCCGCTCACGCTTGCTGACAAAGAACTCATTGTGCAGCACATCATCCCGACCGACAATCGCGACTGCAATCTCAGCTTCATGAACCTCATCAGTTGGAGTTTCCTTTACGACACAGAAGTAGCCCTCCACGAGGGTTGGCTCCTGTTCCGTTTCAAGGCCGATGGTCACAATGCCTACATGGCACCCATAGGTCAAGGCGACTGGCCATCCATCATGCAGCAGCTCACCGCCGATGCCGAGCAGCAGGGACATCCCTTCCTCTTGTTCGACGTGTGTGAGAAATCCTTTGCCATGCTCGATGCAGCCATGCCAGGCTATTTCTATGCCACGTCCGACCGCAGCTTCAGCGACTACCTCTACCTCCGCACCAAGCTTGCCTCACTCTCGGGGAAGAAATTACAGCCAAAGCGCAACTACATCAACCGCTTCACCGCTGCTCATCCCGACTATCAGTTTGAGCCGCTCACGCCTGCCCACTTCGACGAATGTCTTCAGATCGACACACTTTGGGCACAGGAGAAGGCTCAAGAGATCGATTCGGGCGACTTCACCTACGAGTCTGAGCGCCGTGCTATGGAGTCAGTGTTCACCCACTGGGCAGAACTCGATGGCCGCGGTGGCGTGATTCGTGTAGACGGCAAGATTATTGCATTCACCTATGGTGCTCCCATCAATGCCGACACCTTCGATGTATGCGTCGAAAAGGCCGATACGAACTACGAAGGTGCATTTGCCATCATCAATCGCGACTTTGCCCGCTCTCTGCCCGAACAGTACGTCTACCTCAACCGCGAGGAAGACCTCGGCATAGAAGGCTTGCGCCACTCCAAGCTATCCTACCATCCCGAACTGCTTCTCCATAAATACACCGTCACGACCAAGCATCTGCCGGCCATTCATTGAGAAAGCCCTATCAGAACAAAAATAATCCGCATATACCATGCTCCTTTCACCCGACGAAATCAAGCAACAGACGCGCGACCTTTGGCGCACGTGTTTCCATGATTCGGAAGACTTCATGGACATCTACTTTGATGAAAAATATACCGACGACAACAATCTCACCATCCGTCACGACGGCAACGTAGTGGCTGCCATGCAGCTCATCCCCTACCGCATGACGTTCTATGGTTCTGTACATCGTGCTGGCTACATCTCTGGACTTGCCACCTTGCCCGACTTCCGTGGCAAAGGCTATGCCTCCAACCTCATCCACGAGGCTCATCGCAGACTGTTTAATCAGGGAGCCACGCTGAGTTTTCTCGTGCCCGATGGCGAAGACAATCGTCACTTCTACGAAAAGCCACAGCACGGCTCTTTCTGGACCTCGGTCTATCGTCAAGAACTTCCGCTCGACGTGACCAACGATGGCGACTTCAGCAAGATAGAAGTGACACAGCCTGATGAATGGGCCAATGAGCTCTACGTGTTCTATCGTCGTCTCACCGCTGAACTGCCCTTCATGGTCCATCCTTCAGAAAGCGATTTCTTCGCAGCGCTCGAAGATGCCGACCTTGGCGATGGCTATGTGCTCGTAGCTCATCGCAAGCGTCGCATGGTAGGATTCTGCTTGGCAGTAAAAGAGCCCAATGGTCGCGTCTACATACGCACGCTCGCCATCACCGAGACAGCCACCCGAGCTGCCTTCGTCGACTACCTATGCCGCGCATGCGGTGTCGACAAGGTGTACCGCCGTTTCTGCCTACCAGGCTCGCTCAAGGGATCAGAACCTTATGCCATGGCACGCGTCATCAACGTGCCCCGTTTCCTCTCTGCCATTGCCACCCCCAACCCTGGCTTCCAACTTCACATCGGCGTAGAGGGCGACCTCGACATTCCCGAGAACAATGGTTGGTACGTAGTAGAAAACGGACGCGTGCGTCTTACCGATGTCAAGCCCGACAGCATTGTCACCCCTGGTGGCCTCGCCGCCATGTTTATGGCAGCACAGCCTATGGTAATGGACTTGCTGCTGGATGAATAACACTCTTTTTTAGAAGTATTAAGTATAAAGTATTAAGTATTACATTTCCTTTGGGAAAGTATTAAGTATTAAGTATTACAGACAAAGTGAAAGCTTGCTCATGCCGACGCGAGACGCGTCGCCCACAGAACTGGTAATAGCCAGTCTGTAATACTTAATACTTAATACTTTATTCTATTATGTCCATTCGCACATTCCTCTCAGTATTCGCCATCTGCACTTGCCTCTCAGCCACGGCACAAACAGCCCGTGAGCTCAAGCAGACATCGCTCTCTAAGTGGGGCATTGGCGCTTCCAGCTATAGCGGCATCACCTCTTTGGGCGGCAATCGGTATGCCCTCGTAAGCGACGACACACCCGCTGACGGATTCTTCACCTTCCGCATTGATCAAAATGCTACTACGGGCGAAGTGACCCAAGTATACATGGAGGGATTTCAAGGCAATAGCAATCCGCAAGTCAGCGCCGACGGACGAAGCGTACGCGACTGCGAGGGCATAGCCTACTTTCCCTCGCAGCAAACGCTCTTCATTAGTGGTGAGGGCGACCAGCGCATCCTCGAATATGGTATGGATGGTCAGCCCACAGGGCGCGAACTCAATGTGCCGCAGATCTTCTCACGCAGCAATATCGTAAGCAACTACGGATTTGAATCGCTCTGCTACGACGCCCGGTCTCACCGATTCTGGACTACCACAGAGAGCACCCTTCCTGCCGACGGGCCTGCTGCCAGCCCTCTGCACCCTACAGCGCAGAATGTGCTCCGCTTGCAAGCATTCAACGACGACCTCCAACCCGTGGCACAATATGCCTATCGCATGGACCGCGGACAGTCTTCCGACTTTGGCAAGACTTACGTCTACGGGGTGTCGGAATTGGCGACCTTGCCCGATGGACGCCTGCTTGTCTTAGAGCGCGAGGCCAACGTGACTCACGGCGGACTGAGCAGCACCGCACGTTGCAAACTCTTCTGGGTAAATCCGCAAGAGAGCGAACAGATCGACAGCAGTACGGATCTCAAGACGTTGGACCCGAATCGCTTCCTCGACAAGCATCTCTTGGCAGATTGGACCACTCATGTGCAACCATTCCACTTCAACTTCGCCAACTACGAGGGCATGTGCCTCGGCCGAACGCTGACCGATGGTCGGCTCACGCTCTTGCTCGTCAACGATTCGCAAGGTGGCTACCGCAAAGGGCCCTTCCACCTCAAGGATTATGTCAAGGTGATTGTGATTGGGAAGTAAAATGCCTCCCTCTATATGATGTCGCCCCCTCATAAAAGGAAAGCGTGGATAAGGAATTAAGTTTCGGGCATAGTGGACCAAAGCCTTTACTAAGCTACTCAATAGCCAAGTCATTGCCCGCTGCATAATCCATTTTATTATGCTGATGCAAAAATAGTACAAGTCTGCTTGTCATCCAAAAAGAGTGTACAATCTGTACACTTTTTTTATTGCCCACTTCGATTGCTCTCACACGCGCACGCATTACAGCGAGTTTTTTTGGGAAAGGTGGTTGCACGCCATTTCAAAATGCAACGACTTTATTGATATTCAGCATACTACGCATATTGTTATCACCCACATTGCTTCCACTTTTCTTGCACTTGCCCTCCATAGTCTTACCCCTTGCTGCTGTTTAAATTATCCCCTGCTGCTGTTTAAATTATCCCTTGCTCTCGTTTTAATTTTCCCTTGCTCTCGTTTTAATTTTCCCTTGCTCTCGTTTTAATTTTTCCATGGCAAGATAGAGCGAGGGGGCAGATATTGTTTCTGTGGCAATGCCGACGCGAGACGCGTCGCCCACAGAAAAGGTGAAAACACCTCGTAAATTCCGTCCAAACAAGAGTGTGTGCAAAATGCAGGCAAAGTGCAAGCAAAGTGTAGGCAAATCATCTGTGCCTACACGCTCTAAACGACTCACTATCAGCACGTTTCCCATTAGAAGTAACAGCATGCACGATAATCAGCCCCAAAAACTCTCTGACGTGCGCGCGCGTAAGCACAACCTCAAGACACTCCCTACGCAAACTGCAAAGTCGGCTATACAAACATTGTACTTATTACAAAATAGTTAACAAAATATGCCGTAATCTTTGCACATGTTGCGCCGATATCGTATCTTTGCATCGTTATCAAAACACAAACCTTTCTGGACAAGCTTACACATTGGTAGCAAGCTTTTATTTCTACAACAACTCACATTTGAATTCACTTTATTGCACTTCTGCCCCGCAGCATAAGCCATTGGCATTGCCGCAAGAGCATGAAGACAATAGGCATTTATAACCATAAACCCCTATTTCTACAATGAACTTCATCGAAGGACCTTGGACTGAGCAAATCAACGTGACCGACTTCGTAAAGCGCAACATCACTCCTTATGAAGGAGACGCGTCTTTCCTCGTTGGCCCCACCGAACGCACACGCAAACTGTGGAACATCTGCTTACAAGCGCTTGAAGAAGAACGCGCCAACGGCGGCGTACGTTCGCTCGATCCCGACACCGTATCGACCATCTCATCACATAAGGCTGGCTATATTGACAAAGACAATGAGCTTATCGTAGGCCTACAGACCGATGAACTACTGAAGCGTGCCATCAAGCCCTTCGGTGGTATCAAGGTGGTGGAGAAGGCTTGCGCTCAGCAGGGCCACCCCGTCAACGAACACGTGAAGGACATCTTCACTCACTACCGTAAGACTCACAACGATGGCGTGTTCGACGTATATACCGAAGAGATCCGCCGATTCCGTTCGCTCGGATTCCTCACCGGTTTGCCCGACAACTATGCACGTGGCCGCGTGATTGGCGACTACCGCCGCTTGGCCGTCTACGGCATCGACCGCTTGATCGAGGCTAAAGAAGCCGACAAGCGTGCCATCGGTAGCCCCATGACCGACGAGCGCATCCGCCTCCGTGAGGAAGTGGCAGAACAGATCAAAGCCCTCAAGGAAATGAAGGTGATGGGCGAATACTACGGTCTGGAGCTCGGCCGCCCCGCACAGAATGCACAAGAAGCCGTACAGTGGGTCTACATGGCCTACCTCGCTGCCGTGAAGGAGCAGGATGGTGCAGCCATGTCGCTGGGCAACGTATCGTCATTCCTCGATATCTACATCGAGCACGATCTGAAGCACAACCTCATCGACGAGACTTTCGCTCAGGAACTCATCGACCAGTTCGTAATGAAGCTCCGCATGGTGCGCCACCTCCGTATGGACGCCTACAACGAGATCTTCGCCGGCGACCCCACATGGGTGACCGAATCGCTCGGTGGACGCTTCAACGATGGCACACTGAAGGTGACGAAGACTTCCTTCCGTTTCCTCCAGACACTCTACAACCTCGGTCCCTCACCCGAGCCCAACCTCACCATACTGTGGAGCCCCGAACTCCCCGAAGGCTGGAAGGAATTCTGCGCCAAGGTGAGCGTCGACACCTCGTCTATCCAGTACGAAAACGATACCCTCATGCGCGAAGTGCGCGGCAACGACGACTACGGAATTGCATGCTGCGTAAGCTACCAGGCCATCGGTAAGCAGATCCAGTTCTTCGGTGCACGCTGCAACCTCGCCAAGGCTCTCCTGCTCGCTATCAACGGCGGACGCTGCGAGAAGACTGGCACCGTGATGCTCGAGGGCATTCCCGCACTCACCTCCGACGTGCTCAACTACGACGAGGTGCTCAAGAACTATAAGCTCGTGCTCAAGCAAATCGCTCGTATCTACAACGACGCGATGAACATCATCCACTACATGCACGACAAGTACTACTACGAGAAGGCTCAGATGGCTCTCATCGATACCAACCCCGCTATCAACATTGCCTATGGTGCAGCCGGTCTGTCGATCGCTATCGACTCACTCTCTGCTATCAAGTATGCTAAGGTGACGGCTAAGCGCAACGATATCGGTCTGACCGAAGGCTTCGACGTAGAGGGTGAGTTCCCCTGCTTTGGCAACAACGACGATCGCGTAGACCACCTCGGTGTGGACCTCGTATACTACTTCGACGAAGAACTCAAGAAGCTCCCCGTCTACAAGAACGCTCAGCCCACGCTCTCACTCCTGACCATCACTTCCAACGTAATGTATGGCAAGAAGACGGGTGCCACCCCCGATGGCCGTGCAGCAGGCGTAGCCTTCGCACCGGGTGCCAACCCCATGCACGGACGCGACAAGAGTGGTGCTGTAGCTTCACTCGCTTCAGTAGCTAAACTTCGCTATCGTGACTCACAGGATGGTATCTCCAACACGTTCAGCATCGTGCCTCAGAGCCTGGGTCGTACACCCGAAGAACGCGTAGAAAACCTCGTGACGATGATGGACGGCTACTTCACCAAGGGAGCCCACCACCTCAACGTCAACGTGCTCAACCGCGAAATGCTCGAAGACGCTATGGAACACCCCGAGAAGTATCCGCAGCTCACCATCCGCGTGAGCGGCTATGCTGTCAACTTCGTGAAGCTCTCACGTGAGCACCAGCTCGAAGTGATCTCTCGCTCGTTCCACGAACGTATGTAACAAGCAGACTATTCTTTAGTTCTGTGGACATAAAGTAGCAGGCTATTATTTAGTTCTGTGAACATAAAGTAGCAGACTATTCTTTAGTTCTGTGGGCGACGCGTCTCGCGTCGGCACCCATAGTCATACAGAATACTTTTCAGCCGATACCGGGGGCGACGCGTCCCCGCGTCGGCGCAACAAGTATGCCACACATGTGAGGGCAGATCTTTATCATGCCGACGCGGGGACGCGTCGCCCCCAGTATTGGCTGATAGCTAATGCTGCCGACGCGAGACGCGTCGCTCACAGAAGAAAGTGGGAGGCCACAGAAGAAAGTGAGAGCATTCCCTGACATCACATCTATCACACAACCATCAAGCCATAAGCGCAGCTCACCCAAGAGCCGTGCTTATGGCTTTTTGCATGAAGAAGAATAACTGCATTATTCCACACACAGACCACAGGACACCCCTCTCTATGTTAAAAACGAATGAATATACTGCATAAACGTAACAAAGTTGAACAAATGTTTGCCCGCTCCTACAGATTATGTTAACTTTGCCTTGCACTATGAAGCGCAAGCGCAATGACGGAGGCAGGAAAACTCTGATTTATTGCGAACTACCTAACAAGCAATTATCATATCATTAACTCTATAATCCCATCTACATTATCCTATGAAAATGGTAAAATGTATGGCCTTTGCCTTTGCAGCCCTGCTCTCTTTGGGCGCAAACTTGGCACAGGCTCAGTCCCTTTCTCCTTCCACTAAGTGGCACTGGAATAAGGGTAGCATCGAAATCGAAACTCCTGCTCGCCCCGCTGGACAGAAGGATGTGCTCGGTCTGAAGCTCCCTAAAATCAAGAAGGTACGCATCGGCCTCGTTGGTCTGGGCATGCGTGGTCCTGGTGCTGTAGAAAACTTCTGCGTAATTCCTGGTGTAGAGGTTGTTGCACTTTGCGACTTCGTGCCCGAACGTGCTGAAGCATGCCAAGGCTACTTGAAGAAAGCAGGTCTGCCCCCCGCAGCTATCTACTCTGGTGCTGATGGTTACAAGGAGCTCTGCGCTCGTCCTGATATCGACCTCGTCTACGTAGCCACTGACTGGGCTCACCACTTCCCCGTGGCTGAATGCGCACTGCAGCATGGCAAGAACGTGGCTGACGAAGTGCCCTCGGCCATGAACTTGGAAGAGTGCTGGAAGCTTGTCAACCTCTCTGAGAAGATGCAGAAGAACTGCATGATCCTCGAGAACTGCTGCTACGACTGGTTTGAAATGCGTACCCTCAACATGGCTCAACACGGCGTGTTCGGCGAAATTCTCCGCGCACAGGGCGCTTATATCCACAACCTCGACGACTTCTGGGATTACTACTGGAAGAACCCCGATGGATCTGATCCCGAACAGCTCGGCTGGCGCTTGAAGTACAACCGCGAAAACCGCGGCGACGTTTACGCCACTCACGGCCTCGGTCCTGTGGCACAAGCTCTCGACATTCACCGTGGCGACCGTATGAAGACCCTCGTTGCTATGGACACCAAGAGCGTTCATGGTAAGGAATTGGTAGAAAAGAAGACTGGCAAGCCCTGCAACGACTTCCGCAATGGCGACCACACTACTACCCTTATCCGCACCGAGAACCAGAAGGTGATCGAACTGCAGCACGACGTGATGAATCCTCAGCCCTACAACCGTCTGTATCAGCTCACAGGTACTAAGGGCTTTGCCAACAAGTATCCCGTAGAGGGCTACGCCGTTGACAGCAAGCAGCTCGCTGCTTCTGGTCACCAGCCTAAGGTGGACAACCTCAGCTCTCACAGCTTCATGCCCGAAAGTGAAAAGCAAGCTCTCGAGAAGCAGTACGAAAGCCCCATCTTGGCTAAGTTCGGCGAACTCGCAAAGAAGGTCGGTGGTCACGGCGGTATGGACTTCATCATGTGCGCCCGCTTGATCTACTGCCTCCAGAATGGTCTGCCCCTTGATATGGACGTATACGACCTCGCTGAATGGTGCTCTATCGCTGAACTCGGCGCTATCTCTATGGACAACAACTACGCCAGCGTTTCATTCCCCGACTTCACTCGTGGCCTTTGGAACAAGGAGAAGGGCTATCGCCACGCTTACGCTTCGGCTGCCGACGAGGCTGCATCAGAAGCCTACGCCAACAAGGTTACTGCTATCCAGAAGGACGCTACAAGCAAGTTCAACCTCTGGAAGCTCTACGACGACGTGAAGGCTGCCAAGAAGAGCGGCGACGCTGCTGCCACTAAGAAGGCTCAGGCTGCTTACGACAAGGCTGCTGCTAAGGCTAAAGCTCAGATTGCTAAGGCTGAAAAGAAGATTAAGTAATCTTCGATTGAGAACAGGAGGGATTATACTATGCACAGCATAACGTAAGTTTGCTCTGCAGCATAAGTTTCCTCTCCTTACAACGCACATATATTCAAGGCTGTGTTGCCGGTTAAAAAGATCGACAACACAGCCTTTTCTTATTAGAGATATCTTCCTGGAGTTTCGACCTACGTAAAAGACGTCCCCCTCCCTAACCCCTTATATACTCACACTACCTTACAGCCTATATCTATGAAGCACAACATCATTATCCTTTCACTGCTTGCCCTGCTTACCTATTCGTGTGGCGAAATCACATTAGACGAGCCAACGAAGCCTTCCTCACCTTCTACCGATTCCACTACGACGACAGATGCTGGTACCGACACGCTCAGCGTAGCCTCGCTTAGCGAAGCAAAAGATAGTGCAAAAGTGCTCCTGCGCTGCTACATCGTGGGCTATATGCCGACGATGAGTTCCACCAAACCTCGGCTATCGGCAGAAGATGCCGTGGAGTCAAACATCGCCGTGGCCGACGTGCCTTCGCCCGATGAAAGCATGTCCTTTGCAGCCATACAATTGCCAAGCAATTCAGACGTGCGTCAAAGCCTCAATCTACAAGCGCATCCAGAACTGCTTAACGCTCGCGTGCTCCTCACGGGCATTAAGATGACCTACTATAGGCGGCCTGGGCTCAAGCCCGCACAGTCGTACAAACTCCTTCCATCCGACACGCCTCCCCAGCCCTCTACTGACGGCAGTGGCTCGGCACCAGCCGACTTGCCCAACTTCCCGACGAAGAACGAAGACGAAGAGGTGTTTGAAGGATGTTAGCGAGAAGAAAATCTACTCACCTACTTACTTCTGTGGGCGACGCGTCCTCGCGTCGGCATAAACGAGAAATCAAACAAGCCTTCAGCCAGTACTGGGGGCGACGCGTCCCCGCGTCGGCATAAACAAGAAATTCTCCACTTAGTACCATCGCGCCTGCTCAACCACTAAATAAGAAAGCCTAATGCCGACGCGAGGACGCGTCGCCCCCGGTACTGGCTGAAAATCTATTGAAATACTATACACCTAACAAGAATTGCCATTAATAGCCCATTAATTATCCATCTCATCCATTATACAAGAAACGAATTAATGAATAATTAATGAGCCATTAATGGCAATTCATGTTTTAAAAACGCGCGAAGCGCAGTCAAGAAGTTACTTAAATCGTCACCATCGTAGCGCCATAACCATATTCACGGAACGATGCATCTTGGTACTGACACTGCTTAAAATTCTTGCGCAGTTCCTTAAGGATGGCATTGCGAAGCACACCTTCTCCCTTTCCATGAATGAAGACGATGCGACGGCCGCGCTCCTTGAGATGCTCATTCATCGTTTCACGGAACACTTTGAGCTGATACTCCAAGATATCCTTAGCCTCAAGACCTGCCATCGTATCGAGCAATTCGTCGGCATGGAGATCCACCTCAATGATAGCATTGCGATCTTGCTTACGCGTGGCACGCTTCTCCGCTGCAGAGACGCGCATCACTTGCGGATGCATCTGCTCATCGGGCGTCTGCATGGCCTCCTGCAGTTCATCAGCATCGACAAACATGGATCGCGCTGCATGATCGTCCTTCACCACGTCGTAGACCAAAGCCGGCTCATGGAAGAAGTCGGAAGGATGGAAGCTATGAAGCTTGAAAAACTTCGTGCCATCCACACGGATATTTACACTAAATGCGGGTTTGGGGAAGAAAGCCTTATCGCGCTTGAAGGCCAAAGTCTGCACCGTCAGTCGCTGCCACTCCTCTATGCGGTTGCGCTGGAGCTCTTCGAGGAGCACCTTCGTATTGGGCGCAATCTCTCCCTCATGGCGCAAGCGGCAAGCTCGGCCATCGTAAGTGAAGAGGCTATAGTGGAAATAATAATTGCAGTCGTTGACTAAGTATACGTCGAACGTTGATTCTGATAGTACCTTAGCATTGCGCGGAACGAAGGCCAAGAAGAGATTAAGCTCATTAGCTCCGCGTCGTTCCTGCGCCATGGGTCGATAAGTCAGTTCCTTATCCGCCACATCTTGCTCCTCCTCTTCTTCTTCATCGTCGCTTACAGCAAGCGCATTCTTCACCGAAGTGGGCGCCTTCTTATCGGCATCAGCCTTCTTCTTTTTCTGCCCAGCTATGACTTTGGCTATATTATAGTCGTCGGTCTCTACAACCACTACTTCTGAGGCCAACGTGGGTATCTCAAATCCGTCTTCATCGGCCACAAGCACTATGTCCTTGCCTTGGAATCCACTAATTGTACCACCTCCTACATCATTGAGAAAGCGTACTTTATCTCCTATCTTTAGCATATATGATAATTCAGCTTTACAAACTTATTTCTTCATCGCTACGATCTCCGTCTCGGGAAGCGTAGCATTGCGTTTCTCAGTAGCTTTTACTACAGCCTCAGCCAGTGAGCGGAAAGCCAAAGAGGTCATTGTATTATCCTTTACGGCAGCAGGTTCGCCCTCGTCGCCACTTTCACAGATGCTCTGCACGATGGGAATTTGTCCTAAGAGAGGCACACCCATTTCATCAGCCAAGCGCTTCACGCCCTCGCGACCGAAGATGTAATATTTATTCTCGGGAAGCTCAGCAGGCGTAAACCATGCCATATTCTCTACCAAGCCGAGGATGGGCACGTTCACCTTCTCATTGCGATACATATCGATGCCCTTTCGCGCATCGGCCAAGGCTACAGCCTGCGGTGTGCTCACGATGACAGCACCCGTGATAGCAAGGTTCTGGAGCAAAGTGAGGTGAATATCGCTTGTGCCGGGAGGCGTATCAAGGATGAAGTAGTCGAGTTCGCCCCAATCGGCATCAGCTATGAGCTGCTTCAACGCGTTAGAGGCCATGCCGCCACGCCAAAGCGTAGCCGTATCGGGATTGACAAAGAAACCGATGCTCAAGATCTTCACGCCATACTTCATCGCGGGGATGAGCACCTGGCGTCCGTCTTTCATCTCAGCAAAGATGTTCTCTGCCTCCATGTGGAACATCTTAGGCACTGACGGGCCGAAGATATCGGCATCGAGGAGTCCTACCTTATAGCCCAACTTCGCCAAAGCTACGGCTAAGTTGGCAGCCACGGTGCTCTTACCCACACCGCCCTTACCAGAACTTACGGCAATGACATTCTTCACCTGAGGAAGCATCTTGCCAGGTTCGGGACGGGCAGCTTGACGGCTTTTCGTCTTAATCTCTACCTCCACGCGCTTGTCTACATAAGTGTGAATAGCTGCTTCGGCCGATTTGACAACCGACTTCATGAAGGGGTCTGTACTCTTGTCGAAGATGATGGAGAACGACACGTGCATACCGTCGATGCGAAGGTCGTCTTCTATCATTTCGTTTTCTACAAGGTTCTTTCCATTTCCAGGATAACGCACCTGAGCAAGTGCGTCCATGATCAGTTTGGGGTAAAGGTGAATAAGTTCACCGCCCTCTATATGCTCGTTTGGAGTAGTCATTGTTTATTAATATATAGGTGTATCCTTAAAGGTGTATTTACTTGCTTGTTGTAAGTCCGCTTCGCTTCGAACGATTGTAGCTTCGATAATCATCGAGTTCGATTTCTACCTCAGGCTCTACGAGTTCACCTGCTTGGGGCAGATGAAACTTAAGATATTTGATCGTAAGTCCACGAGCTATCCACTGCTGTTCGTAGTAGGTCTGAATGCCGAGGATTTGCTTCACTTCCTCGTCTTGCTCAGCGGCAAGCGTATGGTAGAGGTCATCGGTGCGGAAGTCTACGGGCAGTTGATTCTTATCCACCATATAGCCAGTATATGTGAAGAGGAAGTTGCTATCCGTCTTCAGATGGATCAAGCCTCCATCGGTAAGAAATCGGCGATAGCGCTCCATAAAGTAGGTAGACGTGAGGCGCTTCGTCACCTTCTTCATCTGCGGATCTGAGAAGGTGAGCCATATCTCTGCCACCTCACCAGGGGCGAAGAATCGATCGATAAATTCAATGTGTGTGCGGAGGAAAGCTACATTGCTCATTCCCTCTTGCAGCGACTCCGTAGCGCCCGTCCACATGCGTGCTCCCTTGATGTCTACACCGATGAAATTTTTGTCGGGGAAGAGGCGTCCGAGTCCAACGGTGTACTCACCGCGTCCGCAACCAAGTTCCAACACGATAGGGTGGTCATTGTGGAAGAAGTCGGTATGCCACTTACCCTTCAGCGGGAAGGGAGTTGGGTCAGTAGCTACGCCTGCAGCTTGGAATACATGAGGATAGCTCTCCATGTCGGCAAACTTTGCCAGTTTATTCTTGCTCATCTTCGAGAAGTTTCTTTACGTCGGTTTCTACTTGCTGCAACTTCGCATTGCAGTATTTTATAAGCTCCTGCGCCTCAGCAAGCTGGGCAGTGAGTTGATCGAGTTCCAGGGTGTTTTGCTCAAATCCCTGTACGATAGTTTCGAGGCGAGCTATGGCTTCCTCGTATTTCATATTCTTCTTTGCCACGTTGGTATGAGGTAAAAAGATTCTTGTTTTATTGATTTAATTCTTATTTTAGAGGTGGATTTTCCTTTTATATTATAAGCCACGCCTCTCCGGAGAGAACTTGCTACATTGTCATTTCTCTGTATTGTCTGAAGACGTGCTCACGATACTTGTCACGCTACCATCCTTAAAGTTGGTCTGTATCACATCGCCATCGCGCAGTTGCTGAGAGGATTTTACCACTCGTCCTTTACAAGTGGTGATACTGAAGCCCATAGCAAATATGCGGTCGGGCGAAGCAAGCTGGACGCTACGCTCCAACATTTCCTGTTTGCGATGCTGAGCGAGCAAGAGATGGCGCACAGCTATATTGATGCGTTGCGAGTAAGGCTGCAACTGATGATGAGCCGTTTGCAAATTGCGCTCTGCCAGGAGTTGCAAGCGTGAGCGCAATCTGAGGATCAACTCTCGCTGATTACCCGCATAACGCGACGAGGCAAGTTCGAAACGGTGAGCCAACTGCTGAAACTGGCGCACGTGCTGCTCCGTAGCGACCGAAGCATCGTATCGAAGGTCACGGCTAAGCGCATCTATCTGGCTATGTTCCTGCAGCAATCGCTGCTCCACAGCTTGCTTGAGTCTCTGCACGAGATGCTGAAGTTGAGCGGCTTCGTTCTGCCGGCTGTCGATGAGAAAGGCAGCCACGGCAGTAGGCGTCTTTAGTCGCGTATTAGCCACCAGATCTATTACCGTATCATCTCGCTCATGACCTATACCCGTCAGCACAGGGAGTGGGTATTGTGCCACGGTAGCAGCCAATAGATATGTATCAAATCCATGCAGATCGGTCGTAGCACCTCCACCACGAATAATGGCTACCACATCCCATTCTGTATCGTCGGCCAGCACTTGATCGAGCGCACTTATAACGCTTTCTTCCACCCGATCGCCCTGCATAATAGCTGGAAATAATTTCACGTTGAAACGATAGCCGCTCTGCTGGAGTTGGTTGCAGAAGTCGCCATAACCCGCAGCAGTGGCACTTGATACGACCGCCACATTGCGTATCACGCGTGGTAATGGCAACTCTTTATTGAGTTCGAGCACACCATCTTCCTCGAGTTGTCTGAGTATTTCCTGACGCTGACGAGCCAAATCGCCAAGCGTATAGGAAGGCTCAATATCGATTACGTTGAGCGAATAGCCAAAGAGTTCATGAAAGGTAACGGTCACTCCAAGCATCACTTTCAAGCCAGCATCGAGCCGTTGTCCTGTGACCCGCTGAAAGAGATTACTAAGCATCAAATAGTTTTGTCGCCAAATGTTGGCACGAGCCTTAGCTATGAGACTGCCGCTGTATTCATCCTTTTGCACGAGTTCCATATAGCAATGTCCATTGCTTGCCACGCGAAGTTCGCTAATCTCCGCCACAATCCAATAGCATTCCTTCAGCGTATGATTGAGCGTAGCACGCACCATGCTATTAAGTTCGAAGAGCGACACTGCCGCAGGGCGCTCCACTTCGTCGGGATGCTGAGAGGGAGAGGAAATGAATGGATCGTTGTACATATTACATAATGTGAAAGTAAGGATTCGATAGAAGCAAGGATAACGCTGAGTATATTATGGGATATAACTATACGAATCTTGTGCACAAATGCTTATAGCCTGCGTTATAGCATGAGTACGCTGGGCGGCGGACTGGGCAATTATTATCAATCCGTATGATGCTTCTTAGCACACTCCGCACACGTGCCCTTTATGACCAAAGAGACAGAGTGTGCACTAAATCCATCGGGCAAACGTAAGTCGGGCACATGCGTATGGTCTAAGCAAAATGACCGCTGACAGTTCTCGCAGTAGAAATGGAAGTGGCCATCAGCATGGTTACACGTGCCCTGATGATGGCAGAGTTCATAGTTGAGCATACCTCTGCCATCCTCAAAAGTATGTACTACGTCGCTTTGCTGAAAGAGCGTCAATACGCGGAATATGCTCGACTTGTCCATCATCGGCATAACGCGCTCCATATCTGAGAGGCACATCGGTCTGCCTTCTTTATGAAGAGCCTTGACCACTAATATGCGGTTGGCAGTGGGCTTCACGCCTTTGCTTTGGAGGAAACTCACGACCTCGTCTGCGTTCATATTTTAGCGTTGCTTTAAGAGATTGAAAGCCTTCATCACGTTGGGTATGCCGTAGCCGAAGATATTGTCGGGATGAGCAGCATTGTTGCCACTTTGCTGCAAGGCTCTAATGATTTCTGTAGGACGACGGGTGGGATAAGCTTGTACCAAGCATGCTGCAGCGCCAGCCATCGTAGGGCATGAAAATGATGTACCATTGACATTGGTCACCGTTCCATCGGTCTCATAGACGGCCGAAGCCTGCCCCATAGCCATCACATCGGGTTTAATACGGCCGTCTGCACTATTGCCGATTGATGAGAAACGAGTATTAAGGCTATCGCTCTGCACCGCTCCTACTGCCAACATATCGCAACCATCAGCGGGGAATCCTATTTTCTTCCATGCAGACATGCCACTATTGCCAGCACTATTGAGCAAAAGTATGCCTCTCGATGCTGCAAGCGATGCACTTCTACTGTTCACAGCAGTATGGCCATCGAGGTCGCGATAATAATGGTCTTGATCGTTATGATCAAACTGATAATAGCCCAGCGAACTGGTCACTATATCGCAGCCTACGCTGTCGGCATACTCCAACGCTGCGCACCAATTATCTTCTTCCACGAGCTGTTCGCTTTCGCCATCCTCGCTCTGCAGCAGATAGTAGGATACATCGGGCGCTGTTCCCACCAAGTAGTGGGGCTCGTTGGCAGCTATGCATGAGAGCACCATCATGCCGTGTTCTAATTCTTCGAACACGCTCTTCTGGGGGCGTACGAAGTTGCGCGTTCCAAGTAGGTGCTGCTGTGAGATGCCTTTCATCAGATCTGCGTTGTAGAATCCACCATCTATCACACCTATTACTACGCCCTGGCCTTTATAACCCAATTGGTGGAGTTTATCCACACCGAGCATTGTCACTTGTTGTTGACCATAGCCATAGAAATCTGTAAGCGTGGTGTCGCGCTTATTAGTCACCTGCGCTTGACGTGGCCCACGATCGGGAGTCACGGGAAGGCTGTCTGGGCTCTCCCATACACGGCGTACATTGCTTACGAATGTCAGCCGACGCACGGCTTGCATCTGCAACGTATCGGGAGTTTCTACTACTACGCTGTTATTCCACTTACTCATATTGTGGATACGCAGCCCCATAGCTTGCAACTTCTGAGTATAGAGGGGCGATATGGGCAAGTCGTACTCGTCTACTTTCAGACCATAGCGCTGGCGACGCTCCAATGCCTTCGCAGAAAGGAACTTCTCCGGATGCTTCAAGCTGAAGGGTGTACCCGCTTTATCCTTGAGCACCACGCGGTAACGATAGCTCTTAGGCACCTTGCGATAGGCGGTCTCAAAGACGGGACAGCCATCGTCCTGCGCAGAAGCAGGCACAAACGTAAGCAAGGCGAGCAACAAGCCTATGATTTTGTTCATTCTAAACACGATGTCTTATTTCTTAAATCTTCAAGTTCCGGATTTTAGAATAGGCGGACTGAATCATCCTAAATCCGAAACTTCAGTTACATATCTTATAAGTTTACTATCATGTACTGTAAATAACATCAGCGAATTGTTTTTAGAACCTCTTTTAATTGTCTCATTTCGAACGAAACGAGTGTTCATTTCGAACGAAACGAGTGTTCATTTCGAACGAGATGAGTGCTCATCTCGAACGAAACGAGTGCTCATCTCGAACGAAACGAGTGTTCTTTTCGAACGAAATGAATGTTCATCTCGAACGAAATGAGTCGTCAAATACATGATTCTTACTGACAGTACATGAAGGCTCAGATCTTTTTTTGCCCTTTATAGCTGTTCAAATAGAACACTTTGGCGAAATTCTTGCTTCCCGTGTCGAAAAGAATAAGTAATTTAAACTTTGGATATAGAAAGAGTCCTTGTAAACTTGCGTGGATTAGGCTGAAGCAGGATTGCAAGATCTAAATCCGAAACTTGAGTTAAATCTATTAGCAAGATAAATTCTACTGAGGAAAAACAGCTTTTATAGTGACGGTTTCTCTGCTTCTATGCGATTCTCCACATTATCGGGCAGAGCGGGGAAGAAGTCCATTCCCGTTATGCTTTCTACTTCGTCTACCGTGAGTTGATAGCTCTTCATCGGCCGGCTACCAGCTTCATTCTTATAGACAAAGCCATAAGCCTTAGGCGATTTCGGATAGCCCACAAGCAATACCTTGAAGAAGCCATCGGGCACAGCCACATGGTTAGCACCGATTCGCTGGGGTTGCTTTGTGGAATAAATCGGGCCAGCCGTAATGCTCACAGATCCATATTGCAGAGCCCATTCACGCTCCAGTTCTTCAAGTTCTTTCCAATCGCCACGATTGAGGTTACGATTTTGCGGGCACACGTTTGTCAAGTAAAACGATTCTCGCATGGCATCTTCGCCCCACTTCATGTCACCTGCAGGAGCTATATGGCCACGATCATAACCGCTTCCGCGATAATCAGTATCGTAAGCCTGTGCACCACGCACTTCGGGATCGGGTGCAAACTTATTGTATCGAGGCACGGTTCCCTGTGCTTTCTCTGCAGTAAGCGTCCAGCCTACCCACTGAGGGGTTTTGAAGTCTGAATCGTAGGATACGGTGTACCCCGTATGGTATATCACCTGTCCTCCACGCGATGACTCATAGTGAGGAATGCAGAGTTCAGTATTTTCCGCGTCACCATTCTGCGCTGATTCCTTGCCAGCACCACCTTCGTCCGAAGAGGTAGAGGCTTCGGAGACAGGAGCATCCGCAGCAATCGCAGTAGTAGGCTCGGTTTCACCTGCCGAAGGCTTCATCTTGGCAAAGCACACACTTGCCAATGCCACTACTGCTGCCAACAGATAGAAGCTAAGCGAGAATGAGTTTTTCTTATTTCTTCTCCGATTCATCTTGCAGAGTTTTTTTAAGCTTATTCAGTCAGAGCCACTTCTATGTTGTTCTTCAAGATCTCGCTGCCAGGATATCCACCTTGCGAGAGATTGTCGTATGCCTTATCGCCCTTCTTGTTGAGCAAGAGATAGGCGGGAATGCCAGGAATATTGAGCGACTGACAGAGTTCGCTCCACTGCTGATTGGTCAAGCGATAATGATCGCCATCAATCTTTTGTATCATTTGCTTCCACGTGCCCTCGGGCGAGGTTTCACCAGTTACGTATACAAACACGCAGCCTTTCTTTGCCAGTTCGGGCTTGATTTCGTCGATCTGCTTCATCGCCATGCGGCAAGGACCGCACCACGTAGCCCAGAAGTCGAAGAGCACCACCTTGCCCTTATAATTATCGGCGATGGTCTGCATAATAGCCTCTCCGTGCACATTGGCGGGGATAGTCTTGATGGTATAGTTAGCTTCTGATTGAGCAGTCTGAGCGGCAGGAACAGCAGACTCTGCTTGTTGATTCTGGCTCGGTTGCTTGGCGCAGCTGAATGTAAACGACATCGCTGCAAGTGATAAGAGTATAAATGTCTTCTTCATTTTCTTTCTTTTATAGGGTTTTCATAGGCAAAAGTACAACTTTTCACTGCCATTACCAAACAAAAAGTGAATATGCAAGCGCGTATACAATAATAAATATTACTTTTGCCTCCATAATTCATACGGACTATGATTAGTTTCTGCCAATAAAGAATCTACCATAGCTTCCACACAAATACTATATCTCATATGAAATCATTTCTTCACGTACAGGACCTCGGTCCGCTTGACAAGGCTTTAGCCGAAGCTGCGGAAATCAAGAAGAACCGCTATATGCATGAGAATTTGGGTCATCATAAGACGGCCCTGCTCATCTTTTTCAACAATTCACTGCGTACGCGCCTCTCCACCCAAAAAGCTGCTCGCAACTTAGGACTCGACGTGGTAGTGCTTGATGTAAACCAAGGTGCTTGGAAACTTGAGACTGAACGCGGTGTTGTAATGGATGGCGATAAAAGTGAGCACTTGCTCGAAGCCATTCCCGTGATGGCTTCTTACTGCGACCTTATCGGCGTGCGCACCTTTGCAGGACTGACCGACCGAGATACCGACTATGCTGAGAACATTCTCTCGCAATTCATCAAATACAGTGGCCGCCCTGTATTCTCTATGGAAAGCGCCACAGCTCACCCCTTGCAGGCTTTTGCCGACCTCATCACGATAGAAGAACACAAAGAGAAGAAGCGCCCCAAAGTAGTGCTCACATGGGCACCCCACCCTCGCGCCCTTCCTCAGGCAGTGCCTAACAGTTTTGCTGAATGGATGCGTGCTGCCGATGTGGACTTCGTAGTAACGCAGCCTCATGGCTACGAACTTGATCCGCTCTTCGTAGGTGATGCCCACGTGGAATACGACCAAATGAAAGCACTCGAGGGTGCCGACTTCGTTTATGCCAAAAACTGGAGTTGCCCGGGCGTGACTAACCCTGCCGATTATGGCAAAATCCTTTCAAAGGACATGTCGTGGACCATCGACGATGCTCACATGGCGGTGACCAACAATGCACAATTCATGCACTGTCTGCCCGTTCGCCGCAACATGATCGTGACGGACAGCGTGATAGAATCGCCGCGTTCGCTCGTCATCCCCGAAGCTGCCAACCGTGAGATCTCTGCTACGGTGGTGCTCAAGCACATCTTGGAGGAGCTTTAAGCGCGCAGCTATTTCGTTGGAACAGAGATTTATTGAAAATCTGATTTATTAAAGATTCGATTCAACGAAGGACTGATTCATTGAAGGACAGGCTCTTTGGGAATCTGATTTATTGAAGGACAGATTCATTGAAAATCAAAGGAATCCTTCCGTCATAGGATACCCTCTAAAACAGTTTTCTTCCCCTCCCATCACGGGTTTGCAAGCCTCTTCACGAGCTACAAACCCGTGATTTTTTACCCCCATTCTAACGATAAAAACAAGCATACTCTAACGGTCTTTATCATTAAGGTCTATCGGTCTTCATCGTTAGGTGCTATTAGTCTTCATCGTTAGAGTCTATCGGTCTTCATCGTTAGATTGTGCAAATTTCACGTCCTATCCCTTACCTTTATTTTATTGAGAATTAATGACTTCTGTCATTTCATCAATATTCATAAGAACATTGAAGTTCTACTGATTCACTTTTGATGTACTTTGATAATTCCATGTATGAGCCTTACTTGAAAAAGTTCCCTCGAACAACTACACCTAAAAATCATTATTTCTAATTACATCTAAAAATACTGAACACTTTACCTTTGTACCAGGTAAGTTGCGGCTCAGCATAAAGTTCAAGATAGCTTGACTTTCTGCATTCGCCTCGCATTACCTTGTTCCTCATTATTAATCTTAAAACTTACATTATGAAAAAGATTTTCTTACATTCTATCTGTATAGCTGCGATGTTGCTTACTATGCAAGCATGTGGTTCAGGTAAGACAAGCGATAGTAGTGCATCATCTGCTGATAGTACGGCAACGGTGCAAGGAGAATTAAGCGAAGGTCCATTCAAGGATTTTTCTCCCTACTATGAACGCACACTCGATATCTACGAAGAAGAACTTCAAAAAGACATCTATCAAGGATTGATTACCGGACGCGAACGGATGAGTAAGGAAAATAGTAAAAGCGTTTCCGATGCTATTTTCTTAACTACTGGGCAGCAACTTCTTTGTTCTGCTGACGAGAGAATATCCACCTCTGAGACAGTAATGATTAAAAACGTAAAACGCGACAATATGGGCAACATTACGATGAAGATTGCCGCTCGCGTCAAGAATAAATCGAAGAAACTTTGCTTAGTTCTTTGCGATGAGAAAGACCAACCTATTTGGGTCTGCTATAGCATAGGCACAACACGTTATAAAGACGGCGAATATGGCAAAATCTTTTCTTTAAACTTATGGATCCCTACTTCCTTAGACCGTTTTGACACTCAAAAAGGTTATGCTAAACTGTTGGCTTATGTGACCAAAGCTCGATTAGTTACATACAATGAAGGAAAATCTCTTAATGAACAAACCGATGCTCGTGCTCAAGACTATTATTATAAGGTATCTGGCAAGAAGGCCGTAGCAAAAAAAGACGTGAGCGTCAAAGCCGACTTAGGTGCTTACGAACTAATGGGCAATGTGAAGTCGTGCAAATGGAAGGAAACAGAGGCTATGACCAACACTTACACCTTCGACCAAGAGGGACATCTCACCAAGGTAAACAATCGCTCCGTGAGCAATCTCTATAGTAGTCTGAAACGCGATAAAGAAGGACGTCTATTGTCGTACACACAGGATCACGCAGACGAGTATTATTCAGATGGTATGACGTACAGCTACGATGCGAACTCCAGAATGATTAAACGTGTATACGAAGCAAGCGACGGAAGTACCATATCGACTTATAAATACAATGAAAAGGGCTTTGTGGCATCCGTCACCGAAGAAAGCAATTACATGGACGGTCCCACGGAAAAGTCTACTAAAACTTATCAATACCAGGAGGTAGACAGTCACGGCAATTGGACCAAACGATCCTATAAACAAGATGATGGTTTTAAAATTACGGAAACGCGCATCATCCTGTACTACTAATCAAGCACTCATCAATTATCCACACCGCTCCCGTTTAAGAGCGACACATGAATATGCACTAAAGGATTTTGCTGTTATCCACAAGCTAAGCGCATGAAGGGAATGGCGTACGTCTGTATTTTGCACGGACGTACGTCATTTGCTTTGCCATGACTTTCTCGTAAATGTTATTAAAAAGGAGCAATAAGTGTGCGAAAAATTTGGTTATTATGCAAAATGTCCGTACTTTTGCATCACCAAAATCGGAAAGTAGCGCAGTTGGTAGCGCACTACGTTCGGGACGTAGGGGTCGGGCGTTCGAGTCGCCTCTTTCCGACGCAAGCGAGATAAGCCGCAAGGCTTGTCTCGCTTTTTTTGTGCGATTTCAAAAACAGAAGGCAACCCATGAGCCAAAGGCCGCCTCTTTCCGACGCAAGCGAGATAAGCCACAAGGCTTGTCTCGCTTTTTTGTGCGATTTCAAAAACAGAAGGCAACCCATGAGCCAAAGGCCGCCTCTTTCCGACGCAAGCGAGATAAGCCGCAAGGCTTGTCTCGCTTTTATTGTTTATAAATCAGTTCTTGGTATATCAATCTGTTATAGGGATATCAATCTGTTCTGTGAGCGACACGTCTCGTGTCAGTATTATGAACGAGCAAAAAACTACTCATGCCGACGCGAGACGCGTCGCCCACAGAACTCCCCAAAATTCTTATTCTACGACTTCACAAAAATCTCTGAAAGACTATATCTTGCCTTTCAGGGATTCTTGTGTATTAGGAGAGATCCAACTAATTATCTATGCTCAGTGAGCTACTTTCTGTCCGTTGCCAGAAACGTAGATGCCCTTGCCGGGCTTTGCCACGCGACGACCGCTGAGATCGTACCAGTGCTGAGGATCAGCGTTGAGAGTCACGGCAGAGATGCCTGTACTGGGATGTCCCTCCGTCTCTGTAAGGGTGAACGTAAACTGGCATCCTGAATCGTCGAGGCGATAAGCATTGGCATCCTTGGAGCCATAGCCCCAGTTGTAAATTTCCTTGTTCTGATTTGCTGCTTGCGTCTGATTGAGTTCTGCATGATTAGCATCACACACTACAACAAAGTAGCCCGCTGTGCTTGCTGCAAGAAACTTCCAGCCATTCGTGGGCTGAACTGAGACGGTAGTGACGGCTTTGTTGTTGTCAGAAAAAGGGGAAACGAAGAGGCCATCAGCACGATTGACCATATCGAAAGTGCCATCTGTGCGTTCTACAAACTTCCATTCTGAAGCCTGTGTTGCCTCAGCTACGCCCTTCAGAGCTGCATCAACTCCCTGCGATGTGGGATAAAGAATGGTTGGACGCTTAGAGCAGAACTTGTACCAATGAGTAACTTCCGCATTGCTCAACTTAGGAGCGCCCTCGGGCTGAGGTTCGGGTTCGGGATCGGGAGTTACACTGTTCTTACCGATAATGGCATAGATAGCGTCGATTTGATCGATGGTCGGCTCAGCGGGGAGTTTGCTTACGAGGCTCTTTACTTCTGCCTGTTGGGCAGCAGAGAGTTCGGTGCTTGCAGCGATCACTTCGTTGAAGAAAGCCTTGAGGTATTCGCCGCGATTGACATCGTTGCTCACTTCATACTTACCATCGGTAAGGGTCTGCATGTCAATGGGCACGTAGATATTTTCGAAGCCATCGAAATTGTGAGTACCTGCACCGGTGGGGAAGCTTGTGCTGACAGGGTTGGCCTTTGTGCCCCACTTAGTAAGTGTCTCTTCATAGAAGAAGCCAATCTTGCCATCGGCTTGGAGTTCGAGACTGCTATATGCAGAAGCCGTAGAACTTACTTGGAAGAATCCATCCCAACCAGCTGAGAAAGCTGTCAAATCGCGAATGTCGCTCATATCGGCTAATTCCTTATAGAATATGCCTACATTGTTACGACCACTGCCTGTAGGCACTGACTGCATAGCCACGTACATGGGCTTGCCGTCTGCCAAGCGCTTCACGGGGACGATGAGCATTTCGCCATTCGTAGGATTGGCGCTGGGGGCAGCACTCAGTCCGCTAAAGGTGGCCTTTACCTCTGTGCTCCATTCGCCTTCACCAGTGCGCGTATTGGAGTAAGTATAGAGATTAAACAGACGACCGCTACCAGTACGAGTGGTCATGAGTACGCGTCCATCAGGAAGTTCTTCACACTTAGGTTCGTCGCCGATCGAAGAAGGAGTGGCTGAAGCACCACCGAGCGCCTTCCATGTGCGACCGAAGTCGTCGGAATAGATCACGCGATTGCCATTGGGGCGTGCTGCGAGCGCAGCATACAGACGATAGTATTCGCCCACCTTTACCACACGGCTTTGGAACAACTTACCACCGCCCACGAATGCTGCAGCCAGAGGCTTTCCGCTATCAAAGAGGCCGTAGATATCCTCCGTCTGATCTACGGGAGTTTCCCAGGTCTCTCCTCCGTCAAGACTGCGAATAGCAGCGATGATGGCGGGATTCTGACGATTGGTGGTGCCATACGTATAGACGGTGCAACCGCCCACAGCCATCACGAGAGCCTCGTTGTGCTCACGATCCATCACCACGGCGGGGTCGCCATAAGCTGCCTCCATAGGAGTCTTCTTATTATTAATGAGCGAGGCATCGCCAACTGCTACGTCGATTTCCTTCGGGCTCCAGGTCTTACCATTGTCGTCGCTGATCTTTACTACGCAGTCCACTTGTCCGAAGCCAGGATCTGTACCACCTACCAAGCGTGCACAGCTGGCGAGGAGGCGTCCGTTCTTGCCACGAGTGATACCGGGGATACGGTAGGGAGGAATGTCCATACCGCCAGCGAGGGTGCTAAAGAGTGTGGTGCGATCAAGTTCTACCACTTCGTCGTCTGTCTTGACAAGTTCGAGCAGCGTAGAGTCTGTTGCGCTGAGCGTAAAGGAGCCATTGCTGACAAATACCTTCTTGCCATCATTCTTCAGCACCACCTTGTCGCCTTCAACCTTAGAGATTGTATATTTCTTTGCTGCGGTTTGGTCTACAAATATTGCACTGGTCTTATTATCTGGACCCATATTATTAGAACGTCCTTTCAGCTTAATCGTGCAAGCATCATAAGTGCCCTTTATCTCGAAGAGATCGCCAGTGGACTGCGCACTCAGTTCTGTGTTCCACTTCGTAAGGTTGGCAGCAGCCTTAGCATAGTGCGTATCATCCACCTTGATTTGGAAGTAGCCAGAGATTTGTCCTTCGGGCATAGTCACTTCCTTACCATTGAGGAAGTCCTCGAGGCAGTTGACCTTTGCAGCACATTCTTCGCCCACTAGCACGTAGTCTTGACAGTCGGCAAGCAGCGTGTTGAGTTGCTTCAGTTTAGCAGCATCATTCTTATACTCTTCTTTGAGAATCTGAATCTTTTCATACTGATGAATACCTTCTACAAGGCGTTCGAAGCGTACAGAAGAACGGTTGCCAGGATAGTAGCAGTAAGTATCGCCGCTACCGAAGAGGCGATAGCGTGAGTCGGTGAGCGGAGTATCGTTCCAATTGATCCACGACCAATGCAAGAATCCGTCCAGATTGTTGGCAGCTGCATGAAGCGGAAGGAATGCAGCTTCAGCAGGAAGAGAGTTGGTGAAAATATTGGGTTCTGCATCAGCACACGACACATAGAGCGTAGTAGGCATGCCGTGTTCCTTGCGGAATTTGAGTTGCTCAGGAGTAAATTTCTGCACCTGATTGAGTGCCACGCAATAGTCATCAAGACGGAGACTGAGCGACTGGTGATAGTTGCCAGCGAGTGCCATCTTGAAGCCCTTGGCCTTGGCTATAGCATAAGCATTGAGCATATCGGCTTCGCCGCGTTCGTCCATCGCTATGTGGGTCTTCTCAAACCATCCTTTCTCTTGGAGATGGGCCTTGAAAGCATCGAGGAAGTTGTTCCAAAGCGTCTTATAGTCGTCTGACGAGGTTTCGGCCTTGAGGTCGACGTCCTTAGCGGTAGCTTCGTCATAATAGCGGAACGTCTTGTCCCAAGGCACCATCGAGTAGCAGTTGATCTGCTCCTTAATGCCGTATTCTGCACAGAGATTTACGTATTTATCAAAGATGGTATAGTCGTAGCTCCAAGTGCCGTCGGTCTTCTTGGTGGTCGTGACCATTGCCGAGAACTTATCGTGGGTCTGGTTTCCCCAAGGCTCGTAGAACATGATGGTGCTTACCACCTTCTGCCCTGCCTTGCCAAGCGCCTGTAAGTATGGGCGAAGGGCTGCAATGTGGGCGTCGCTCCAGCGATCCACGCCGTAATAACGGCTCACGGAGTAAGGTTGTTGCCAGAGGTCGAGATGGAATTTCTGATTTTCAGCCGTGGGGAGCGTGCGGTCTACCACGTTGATGGTCAGCGTCAATGTCTTTTTCACCTCGTTGCTCTCATTGAGCACCTGCAGCGTAACAGTCTGTTTGCCCACAGCCGCATCGCGAGGAACCTCTACAGAGCACCAGATGGGACGTGTCTCCATGGCGGGCACGGCATGGGGCTTGTCTTGATCAATTACATCGGGCGAAAGCCACTGAACAGACTTCATATTGTTCGACCCGCAGGCTTTAAAGTCGTCGGTGATAACGTAGTTGATAAAGCGTGCCGAACACCAGTTGATGGCATTCTGACTGCCATCGACAAAGCGCACCTTGAGTTTGCCTTGATCAGTCTTACTGAAAAGCACCGCCTCAATATTAGCACGTTCGCCCTTCCAAGCCGTAATCTCGGCTTCAGTCTTTTCACTGAGTTGGGGCACACGAAGGAGCTGATAGTGCTCGTCACGATTGGCCCACGAGGCATGCAGACCATCAGTCAGCGCGTTCCACTCGTCGGCGGGCGCTGTGTCGCCGCTCACACGAGGCTCATCGTAGCTGTCGATGGGATTCGTGCCGTCGGCCCACGCTCTCGCTGTGGTAAGACACAGCGTAGCAAGTAGAAGTATTAATTTTTTCATTCGCGTAAAAGTAAAAAGATTGTAGATGTTTCTATTGTAAACCCATTGACGAAATTCTTGGTTAACGAGTAAACAAGCTGAGTAGTTAACAAGTAAAGATGTCTTAGGTCACTTGCTTCGTTAAAAACGATAACGATTGGACTCGACAAACTTACCTCTTCAAGTGTTAACTTGTCAACCCGCTTACAAAATCCGCCAACGCGTATTGTAACGATTCATGCAAGAACGGACATAAAATCTTTGCTCGAACGAATTCGAGCACTCCATCCTGTACATTTTCTGGTTGCAAATATACGTGTTTACATCATACAAACAAGATTTTTACTATATGTTATATAACATAACTTTCCAAAGGTAAACGCTCGCCACGCCCCTTCACGACAATTTTCTTACCTTTTCTCAAGAATGCACAAGCGCCACTAATAGCTTTCTATTATTGCAAAATGAAATCAGCATAAACTATTTCACTACAAAGTGTAAGATATTCGATAAAAATTTTATACATTGGCAAATTATTTGTACTTTTGCGTTGCTAAAACAGCGCGCCGTGTAGAAACTGGCGGGCGTTATTCCTCTAAAACAACATTTTCACACCATCAATAATGAGTCAACTCATACACCCTAAGAACTACAAAGCCCTTCTCGACATGCACAAGACCGAGCAAGGCATCAAGCTTATAAAGGACTTCTTCCAGCAGAATCTCGCTACAGAACTTCGTCTGCGACGCGTCACTGCCCCTCTCTTTGTGCTTCAAGGCCTCGGCATCAACGACGACCTCAATGGCGTGGAGCGCCCTGTAACCTTCCCTATCAAGGATCTCGGCGACCGAAAGGCTGAGGTGGTTCACTCACTCGCTAAATGGAAGAGACTTACACTGGCCGACTACCACATTCCCGAGGGCCACGGCATCTATACCGATATGAACGCTATCCGTGCCGACGAAGAGCTTGACAATCTGCACTCGCTCTACGTAGACCAGTGGGACTGGGAAGCCGTGATCCGCAAGGAAGACCGCACACTGGCTTTCCTCACCAACGTGGTAGAACGCATCTATGCTGCCATACGCCGTACTGAGTATCTCGTATGCGAAACGTACGATTCCATCCAGTCCTTCCTGCCCGAAAAGATCCACTTCATCCATAGCGAAGAACTTCGCCAGATGTATCCCAACCTCACGCCCAAGGAACGCGAAGACGAGATTTGCCGTAAGTATGGCGCTGTGTTTGTGATAGGAATCGGCGGTAAACTTGGCGATGGAAAGAAGCACGATGGCCGAGCCCCCGACTACGACGACTGGTCGACAGTGGCTGAGAACGGATTAGAAGGTCTCAACGGCGACATCTTGATATGGTATCCCGTGCTGGGTCGTTCCTTCGAACTCTCTTCAATGGGTATTCGCGTAGACCGCGACGCACTGCTCCGTCAGCTCGAGATCGAAGGTCAACAACAGCGCGAATCGCTCTACTTCCACCAGCGCTTGCTCAGTGGCGAACTTCCCCTCTCCATCGGTGGTGGTATAGGTCAGAGCCGTCTCTGCATGGTATTGCTCCATAAGGCTCACATCGGCGAAATTCAAGCCAGCATCTGGCCTGAAGAAATGCGCAAAGAGTGCCGCGAACTGGGCATGCCGTTGATCTAAGTATACTTACTCCTTTCTCTTAAATTTTGACTCTTCCGTTAAATGCATGACGCTTATTGCTCTAAGCAGTTGTGCGTTTAGCGGAAGATCTGTTTTATTAAACGCCTCACCCTGTCTTTATCAGACTTTCACCAAGTCTTCACCCAATTCCGTGGGCGACGCGTCTCGCGTCGGCATCTTGACCGGGCAATAAGTAAGTTCAAAGGCAGTGGGATCACCTCTTGAATTGTGGCTATGCCGACGCGAGACGCGTCGTCCACAGAACTGGTGAGAAACTTCTTACTCGCAGGCTATGCCGTCTGTCTCACCTCCACTCATATCTATTATACACATACGCGCGTACGCGCGTAACAGAGACTTTTTCACCTAAATTCCCCATCATCCGTCACTCTTAACTATGAATACTTTGATAATCAGCGACATACATAGTGCATACCCCCTCACCTTGCCTACACTTTGCCCTCACTTTGCCTACACTTCTACCCTTGCAACTACCCCTTGATAGAGAAAATACGCGACCTACCACTAATTTCAACAAGACCTACCACTAATTTCAACGCTTCCTACCACTAATTTTCACAATAAAGAGTCGCCCAGATTTCGTGACGAGTGCATCAATAATGAGCGAACAATGAGAGAGAAAACGCATTGCCTACACTCCAAAAGCCATTGAGAATGAACGATTAAGGCAGAAAGAGTGTAAGATATCATCCTCTTTGGTTCAAAAAAGACGGAACGCGTGCGCGCACGCGAGAGCGTAAAAAGCCGTAAAAAGTAGAAAACCGCCTCTAAAGCATACACCCTAAAGATATAATGTTTAAATTTGTGGGCAAAATCACAACACAACAAACACATAACATCACGATTATGGAGAATATTGATTGGGCCAACCTCAAGTTTGGTTACATGCCCACCGACTACAACGTACGCTGCTACTACCGCAATGGAAAGTGGGGCGAAATAGAAGTATCATCATCAGAGATCATCAACATACACATGGCAGCCACTGCCCTTCACTATGGTCAAGAGGCCTTTGAAGGAATGAAGGCTTTCCGTTGCCCCGATGGAAAGGTTCGCGCTTTCCGCATCAAAGACAATGCTGAACGCTTGCAGAGCACTTGCCGCGGCATCTTGATGCCCGAACTTCCTACCGAACTATTCGTAGAAATGGTGAAGAAGGTGGTGAAGCTCAACGATCGCTTCGTACCTCCCTACGAGAGCGGTGCAGCTCTCTACATACGTCCGCTCCTTATCGGTACAGGCGCTCAGGTGGGTGTACACCCCACAGATGAATACCTGTTCATGATATTCGTAACCCCCGTAGGTCCTTACTTCAAGGGCGGCTTTGCTACCAACGACTACGTAATCATTCGCGAGTACGACCGCGCCGCTCCTCTGGGCACTGGTCGATACAAGGTGGGTGGCAACTACGCCGCAAGCCTTGCTGCCAACAAGATGGCTCACGACGCTGGCTATGCTTCAGAGTTCTATCTCGATGCCAAGGAGAAGAAATACATCGACGAATGTGGTGCTGCCAACTTCTTCGGTATCAAAGACGGCAAGTATATCACACCGAAGTCTTCGTCTATCCTCCCCTCTATCACCAACCGCAGTCTGCAGCAATTGGCCAAAGACCTCGGCATGGAAGTAGAAGTACGCCCCATCCCCGAAGAAGAGCTCTCTACCTTCGAAGAAGCTGGCGCATGCGGTACTGCCGCCGTAATCAGCCCCATTCGCAAGATCGACGATCTGGAGAACCACAAGAGCTACGTTATCTCAAAGGATGGCAAGCCCGGTCCTTGGAGCGAAAAGCTCTACACACACCTCCGCGCCATCCAGTATGGCACAGAGCCCGACGTTCACGGATGGACCACTGTGATAGAATAAACCTCTCTTTGAGTTGACAAGCATAGAAGTTGACGGGTTAACAGGTAAGTATGCCACGTAAATCTATTAAGATTGACACGCTTCCTTGTCAACCCGTCAACACGTTACCCCTCAACCATTAACCACACAGCAAAACAACTTTCCTCATGCGTAAATTCACCCACCTTACCCTTGCAAGCATGGTATTGGCCACTGCTGGACTGCTCGTAGCTTGCAATGGCGACAAGAAAAAGCTTGAAGATAAAGAAAAGGAACTGGCAGAACTGCGACAACTCGCAGAACTCGACAAGAAGGAAATGGAAAACCAATATGCCGAGTTTGCAAGCCAATATGGCGAACTGAAGAAGGGCATTAAGGACGATTCCTTGGTCAACCGTCTCAATCGCGAACAGGAACGCGCCGAAGCCTTGCTCAAAGAACTGCAGCAGACCAAAGCAAGCAGTTCGGCAGAGATCCTGCGACTGAAGCGTGAACTCGCCACCGTACGAGCCGTACTGCGCGACTACATTCGCCAAGTAGATTCTCTCCAGCAGATCAACCAAGCCCTCGTGGGCGAACGCGACATGGCACGTGCAGAAGCTGAACGCACACGCCAAGAGAACTCCAACATTCAGGCAGAAAACACCCACCTCAACGAGAAAGTAGCCATCGCAGCGCAGCTCAACGCAACGGGCGTGAGCGTCACTCCTCTTAAGAAGAACGGCAAACCTGCCAAGAAGAGCAAGGACATCACCCGCTTTGCTATCAGCTTCACCATCACACGCAACGTTACCGCTGCAGCTGGCAATCGCAGCATCTACGTGCGTCTGCTCAAGCCCGGACAGCAAGTAGTGAGCCAGTCGGGCAGTTTCCATTACGAAAACCGCACCATAGGCTATTCTGCCGCCAAGACTGTGGAATACGCAGGACAGGAGGTACACGTGACAGTCTACGTGCCCGTCAACGAATTCCTCGGCGGAGGAAGCTACTCTGCCTACATCTTCGCCGATGGCCAGATGATCGGCTCAGGAAGCGTTTCGATGAGCAAGTAACCGAGCTTTCAGCCAATACCGGGGGTTTTCAGCCAATACCAGGAGCTTTCAGCCAATACCAGGAGCTTTCAGCCAATACCGGGAGCTTTCAGCCAATACTGGGAGCTTTCAGCCAATACTGGGAGCTTTCAGCCAATACCGTGGGCGACGCGTCCCCGCGTCGGCGACCCCAACGGACAAGCAGCTTAAGGAGTGATTCTTATAATACCTGCGTCAGATTTATAAGGATCACCCTTAAGTATTAAAATGCATACCAAGTGACCATTTGGAAAACAATATTGGGCTCAGTTTACAGAACAAAATATAAATAGCACAAGCATGATGAACGCCAATACCAAGCAAGTACCCTATGGTGTGGCCGACTTTGAATTGATCAGAAGAGACAACCTCTATTATGTGGACAAGACCATGTACTTGCCCATGCTTGAGGCTGAAGCTCGCAACCTATTCTTTACGCGTCCACGCCGATTTGGCAAGAGTCTGCTCATTAATATGCTGCAGGCCTATTATGATTGCAACAAAAAGGACAAGTTTGAACAACTCTTCGGCGACTTGTGGATTGGCAAGCACCCCACGAGCCTGCAGGGCAAATACCTTGTGCTGTATCTGGACTTCTCACAGGGGGGTGGTAGCATTGATCAAGTAGAAGAGAAGTTTAATGCCTACCTTGGCACACAGCTCAACGGCTTTGTACGCGACTACGAAAGGCTTTACCCCGAAGGCTTTGTTCAAAAAATTGACAGCCTCGCCGACGCAAGCGCCAAACTCAACGAAATTACCAACGAATCGAAGCGCAGAGAGTTGCCACTATACCTTATCATCGACGAGTATGACAATTTTACCAACACCATACTCAACGAGCAAGGCGAAGCAGTGTACCATGCCATCACACATGCCGACGGTTTTTACCGCGACACATTCAAGAGATTTAAGGGAAACTTCGAACGCATATTCATGACAGGCGTCAGCCCCGTCACTTTGGACGATGTGACAAGCGGCTTCAACATTGGTTGGAACATTACGATGAAGGCTGAGTTTAACGACATTCTCGGCTTTACCACCGACGACGTACGCACCATGTTCAATTACTACAAAGGAGAGGGCGAACTGCCCGCCGATTTGGATGTGGAGGAGGTCATAAATGACATGAAGCCATGGTACGACGGATATTGTTTCTCTAAATCTGCACTACAAAGCAAAAACCGCGTATTTAACTGCGACATGGTGCTTTACTATTTGCGCAACTATATGAGCTACGGCTGTGCACCCGAGCAAATGATTGACCCCAACACCAAAACGGACTACAACAAGATGAACAAGTTGCTACGTTTTGACAAGCTGGACGGCAACCGCAAAGGGGTTATTAAGAGTATAGCCGAAACGGGGCAAGTAATCACTTCGCTCGAAGAGTCCTTCCCCGCCCGCGCCTTGACCAATCCCGACATATTTACCAGCCTGCTCTTCTATTATGGCATGCTGACCATCAAAGGCACACATGGCATGCAACTCGTTCTGGGCATCCCCAACAACAATGTGCGCAAGCAATACTATGGTTATTTGTTAGAGGAATACCAACAAATGAGCCGCGTAAGCCTTAACGACCTCATAGACAAATTTACCAATATGGCCTTTGATGGCGATTGGCGCACGGCGCTTGGCAGCATGGCACAAGCTTACGCCAACATATCGTCTGTGCGCGACGGCATTGAAGCCGAACGCAATCTGCAAGGTTTCTTCATGGCCTACCTCAGCCTGAACGACTATTACTATACCGCTCCCGAGCTGGAATTGAACCACGGCTATTGCGACTTCTTCTTACTGCCTGATCTCACCCACTACCCCACCCGTCACAGCTACATCATCGAACTAAAGATGCTGCATAAGGGGGATAGTGACGAAATAGCTCAAAAGCAGTGGGACGAGGCCGTCGGTCAAATCAACCGCTATGCCGAAGCACCAAGAGTGGAGGCACTGCGCCAAGGCACCGAACTGCATAAAATCATCATGCAGTTTGAAGGCTTTCAGCTCAAGCGCATGGAAGAAATTGCTGGAAAATAATCAACATACATCATGAGCCCTAAACACTTCATTCTCACCCTGCTCATCATGCTCTGCCCCATCGGCATGACAGCACAAACCACCATTACGCGCAATAAGCCGAAACCGGTTGTGGTTAAGCCCAAGCCACACCCCAAACCTGCTGCGAAGCCGAAGGCCAAGCCTACACCACAACGCACACCACAGCATACATCACAGCACAGCTCAACGCCTCGTTCTATCAGTCAAAGCAGCACGGTCAGCCTCTCAGCCGAAATCAACAAGCTCTTTAACAACATGGTGTACGTATCGGGCGGCACCTTCACCATGGGCGGCACAAGCGAGCAAGGCAATGAGGCCGAAAATGACGAAAAACCTACCCACAACGTAACCCTCAGCAGCTACTACATCTGCAAGTACGAGGTGACACAAGCCCTTTGGCGTGCCGTCATGGGCAGCAATCCTTCTTACTTCAAGGGCGACAACCTTCCTGTCGAACAAGTGAGTTGGAACGACTGCCAAGCCTTCATCAACCGCCTCAACAGCTACACAGGCCGCAACTTCCGTCTGCCCACCGAGGCTGAATGGGAGTTTGCCGCACGAGGCGGCAACTACAGCCGCCGCTATAAATACAGCGGCAGCAACTACATTGACGACGTGGCATGGTACTACGACAACAGCGGCGGCCGCACCCACCCAGTGGGAACCAAACAGGCCAACGAGCTCGGTCTTTACGACATGAGCGGCAATGTGTGGGAATGGTGCAGCGACTGGTACGGGGCATACAATTCTTATTCACAAACCGACCCCACAGGACCTTATAGTGGGTCTCGCCGCGTGTTACGCGGTGGCAGCTGGTACTGCAGCGCCGGGAGCTGCCACTCGTCGTACCGTATCGGCGGCCCGCCCGACTACAGCTACTACGACCTCGGGCTCCGCCTCGTCCTCTCCCAGTTATAATATCCTTGTAAAGGAAAGAGCTTGAAGCAAAAACGCGACGAGAGGAGGCGATCGGATTCACCTTAAACACGGCTATAATACACAACCATACGACACAACGCCGACACACATGAAATACACCATATTCAACCGTCGCACAGAACTTTTGCGCGTGCCACTGGCCAAGGCCATGTTTTACGAAGCTTACGGCAATTACTGCTACGGGGTGTTCCCCAACAAGCAGAAGGTGATGCTGCCCGTCGGACTTACAGCCATAGAGAATTTGCTACATCAACAGGCTGCCGAAACGACACAAACCTTTCTGCGCATTGGCAAACGCTACATTGTCAATGCCAATATGATTGTGCAGGTTAACCTTACAAATCAAAAACTGGTGCTCTCCGACTTTGAGCACGAGGGCAACTTTGCCCTACCTATGTCTAAAGAGGCTCTGAAAAACATCAAACGACTTTACGAGAATAACGGGATATGGAAATAGGCGAAAGCATCATCATTGGCCGTATGGGCCAGCAACCTTTGCACCTGGCGGATGCAAGCATCGATCCACAACACGCCACGCTCACACGCACCGCTGCCGACACGTATGTGATTGAAGACCACGACTCGGCGAAGGGAGTCTTTGTGTTTGGTCTGCGCATCATGCGCAAAACCATCAAGGCGGACACGCCGTTTTTCCTCGGATCTTTCAAAACTACCGTCACCCAACTGCTGACCGACTCCTCGCACATCAACCTGCAACAGGTGTGGAACGACTACGACAAGCAAAAGCGCAAGTGGGACCGCTACTCCATGCTGGTCAACTCCATACGTATGCTCACCCCCATACTGACCATGCTCGTCACACAGATGGTAGGTCAAAACTGGATGGTGTCGTGCATCGTGCTGTTGGCCGTCATGGCAATTGCTATCTTTGCCGGCGAAAAGGTGCTCGAAAAGAAGACTGTCGCCCTGGCTACCCTCAACGCCCAACTACAGACGACCTACGTGTGCCCGCATTGCCACAAATTTCTTGGTTTCATACCCTACTCCGTACTGAGTGGCAAGAAGTATTGCCCTAACTGCGGTGTGCCGATCAAGTAGTTGGCCCGAGTTTTGGGATTTAGGCGACCAATAATCAATTGGAATGCAAGAAGGTGATTTCATCACGCCAAACGCACATTTCATACTTTAAAAAGCTGCAACTATTGACAAAAGGCGGGAGCAAGCTTACCTTTGTATCATAAAACATTACGGACAACTTTTTTAAAAAAGGACTAAGCCATGTACAACAGCAACGACACCATCACACAGGGACAGACAAGAATTAAGCAGCAAAAGAAGCACGAAGATAAGGGAATAAACTTCAAGAGTATAGCCGCCGCATCATTTGCAGGAGCCATGGCTGGCGCTGGCGCCATGTGGGCTGGCGAAGCATTGGCCAACGAGCAAGAGCATGCTACTACGACCGAGGGCACTACCGCAGGAGCTGCAAAAGCAGAAACACCTACCATTGCACAGCCCACCGAGCAGGAAGTTACTGCCAATACACTATCCGCTGAAAGCAAAGCGCAACAGCAGCATGAGTCTGCTGCAACGCCAAAAGCACATACTACTGAACACGCATCCAGCAGCCATACCAGCACCCATCACGACGAGCCTCATCTCACCCCAGCCACTCACACACAAGGCTATGCCGCACAGCACGACATTCAAATTGAAAGTGTCGAGACCATGACTACCGACGACGGACGCACCATCAATATGGCCATCGGCACCGTGGACGGCCACATGGCGGCGTTCCAAATGGACGACAACAACAGAGTGGTGGCCTCATTTGTCGACCGCAACGACAACGGCGAGATAGATGACAACGAAGTGACCGACCTGCGCAGCGAACACATGACACTGAACACGCTCACCAACGGCAACACCAATGTGCAAATGACCACCGACAACAACGACGACACAGGCTCGCCCGAAATACACGTCATCGCCGTACAAAACGACGTGGACCTTAATG
Source organism: uncultured Prevotella sp. (assembly GCA_937898715.1). Classification (GTDB taxonomy): domain Bacteria; phylum Bacteroidota; class Bacteroidia; order Bacteroidales; family Bacteroidaceae; genus Alloprevotella. Next base: position 29,836 of record CALEKA010000121.1, on the reverse strand, counting down.
GTCACTCCGTAGACGTAGCACACGTGAGTGTGGGCGACGAGCATGTGGCTCTTGTCGATGTGACACAAAACGGAGAGGCAGACGTCATGATAGCCGACAGCAACCACAATGGGCAAATTGACGGCAACGAGCTGCACGACATTTCAGACAGCCACATACCCATGCCCTCGACCGACGATGTAGAAGGTGGCTACGGACAAATGACACAGTCTGACACCGACCTACCCGACTACTCCAACGACGCCGACATCACACTGTACGACGTATAATGAAGAACCTGAAAACATATGAACATTACGCTTAAATGCCCCGCATGCGGTGCCCTGATCAGCACCGCATGTGTGCCTGGCATTGAACAAAAGAATGCCGAATGCCCCACCTGCCACACCAAACAGTTGTTAGGCGCTTATCTGCCCAAACTGTCGATGGCTGTTGGCAGCAACACCTACCAGCTGCATTTTGGCAAGCAGTGGGTGGGCCGCCTTAAAGAGGGGAATGACGCTGAAATACAAATACCCGACGAGTCGCGCTACATGAGCCGGCACCATGCCATCATCAGTGTGCAATGCACCCCTACCGGTTTGCGCTGCACCCTTGAGGAACATGGCAAGAACCCCACCCTGCTGCAAGGCATTGAACTGTGCGAGGGCGACATCGTCTACCTCAATGCCAACGACTGCCTCACACTGGGCGAACAACAAATGTACATAGCTAACGAATTTGCAAAATGAGCCATACGCCCTTAACCATATCACAACCACAAGGTTTTAGCGAATTGGGCCAGAAGCCTAATCAAGAGGACGCGCTTTACCCTGCCCTTGGCCATGCCTCACACACCACACACGCATTTGTGGTGTGCGATGGCATGGGCGGACATGCGCATGGCGAAGTGGCAAGCAATTGTGTGGCCCAAGCCATCGGCCAACACACCAGGCAAGCTGAACCTTGCACCATACAGCAAATGAAGCAGCACTTCGAAGAGGGACTCACCGAGGCATACCACCAACTGAACACCCTCGACAGTGAGCAACACGATAGTGCAAAGGGCACCATGGGCACCACGCTTACGTTTCTTGCCATCTGCACTGACGGCATATTGCTGGCACACATTGGCGACAGCCGCATTTACCAATTCAGACCGGGCAAAGGCGTTGTGTACCAAACACGCGACCACTCGCTTGTCAACGACTTGATTGCAGCAGGCGAGCTGACTGAAGCCGAAGCGCGCACCTGTCCGCAACGCAACGTCATCACAAAAGCTGTGCAGCCCCATCAGCAAAATAGGACCAAACCAACATTCAAAGTCATACCATACAGCGATGTGGAAGTTGGCGATGTGTTCATGCTCTGCTGCGACGGCATTGTTGAGCAACTTGACAACAACAATTTGCAGCAAATATTGCTTGCCGAACAACCTTTTGACAAGCGCATCGAGGCCCTCAAACAAGCCTGTCACTCACGCGGCACACACGACAATCACTCATGTTGGGCTTTTGACGTTGAAAAAGTTGAACACACAAAGTTGCAACCCGCCCCCCAACCCGATGCTGTCGAGGAACTTTTCACCCACGACGCACATTCGACAAACCAACCTTCTGCTCCCACCAAGCACACTTGGCTTTTAGCGGTCATGTTGGCATTCATCATTTTGCTTTGCTTCGGCGCAGGCTATTTTCTTTGGCACAACCCCCGCCAAGCAACCAACACACCGGCTGCCGCCATACCCCAAAAGGTGGAACAAAAAGTGGAGCAAACTGCCACACCTGCCGACAGTAACGATACCAATGCCACACAAGGCACCATCACGCGACATCACAAATAAACACAGATACCATCAACCATACTATGACCGACAATACCAACCCCCGCGAGGGGCTGCTTGCCATTGGCACCATGCTTGCCAATGGCAAATACCGTATAGAAAAATACCTGGCCTCGGGCGGCTTTGGCAATACCTACATGGCTACCGACACCGCCTTTGACGAGAAGGTGGCCATCAAAGAACTCTTTATTAAAGGTGTGTGCGGGCGTATGCACAATGCCACCGATGTGTCCATCAGCCTCACCGAAAACCAACGCACTTTCAACGCACAACGCGAAAAATTCCGCAAGGAGGCACGCCGCTTGCGCAAACTCGATCATAAGCATATCGTACGCGTGTACGACCTGTTCGACGAAAACGGCACCACCTACTATGTGATGAACTTTATCGAGGGCGAAAGCCTCTCTAACCGTCTCAAGCGCACACACCAGCCAATGACAGAGGCAGAAATAATGCCCATACTATCGCAGACGCTTGACGCCCTTGAAACGGTACACAACGAGGGCATCTGGCATCTCGACCTCAAGCCAGCCAACATCATGGTTGATGACAAGGACAATGTGCAACTCATCGACTTTGGTGCAAGCAAACAGTTACGCAATGCCGAGGGCAACTCTCTGTCTACCTCATCAGTCCTGGCTTGCACCTCTGGCTATGCCCCGTCTGAACAAATGGAACAGAACATCGAAAAGTTTGGCCCTTGGACAGACCTCTACTCACTCGGTGCTACGCTTTACCACCTGCTCACACTGCAACAACCGCCCTCACCTTCAGACATTGACGAAGATGCAGCAGAAGCTCTCAAGTTACCTACTACCGTAAGCAAAAAGACTGCCGAACTCATCATGTGGCTCATGAAGCCGAACCGCAAGATGCGCCCGCAATGCGTGGCGGATGTCAAACAATTTCTGACCGAAACACCCACAAAGCCTCAAACAAAAGTCCCCTTTCAAAAATCAAAGCAATCTGCTACCAACACAACGACCGATGAAGGCGATGGCGATACCATCTTGAAAGGTGACAAAAACTTCAAGGCTACCACACAAGACCCAACTAACCACACACGGGAGCCGTCCCCAAACAAAAATGGTAAGTCAAACAAAGTACCCGTCATTGGCGGCGTTTTGGCCATCGTCATTATCGCTGCCTTTGGCTACGGCATGTGGCATAATCAAACTGAAGCCAATGACGTTTCAATGGCGGCTGTTGACAGTGACAGTGTGGCAGCAGAAGTACCTGAAAAATCAGTAACAAACTTGATGGTATCTGTCAAATCTGGCCCAAAAAATATGCGAAACTATGCCTTCACCGGCAGCATAGCCGACACCATTGGTGCTCTGCCTCAGGGCCAAGGCACAGCAAAATTTGAAAAATATGGCAGTATTCCAGCCGCCACCTACACAGGATATTTTACCGATGGGCTGTGCGACGACCAGACGGGCAATGCCACGCTGAAATTTGACAATGGGGATGTATATAAAGGTACTTTCATCAAAGGCTACTACGACCAAGGCATTTATACGCTAAAAGATGGTTCCTGCTTTAAAGGAACATTCAAAGAAGGCAGTCCTTACAAAGGGAAATGGTACAACCCAGATGGTTCCTTCTCAGAAGAAATCTAAAAAAGAACCGAGCGGGTAAATATGTTGTTTTTTTGCACGTCGGACCCCGTATAGGCAAAAGGCTAAGCAAATCTTGCCCATTTCTTGATAACAATGCCCAAGGGCTGCAGCCTTACCGTTGCAGTCCTTGGGCATTGAAATTCAATAAGAAAGCCACTTTTATCTTCCTAACACAGAAAAGGAGAGCACCCACCAATAGACGATTTTCTAAAAAAAAAGGAAATAAAAAGTCGGTCATTGCATTTTTAAGTATTATCTTTGCCTCGAAATATCGTGCCGTATGCCAAACGCATGTGGCAAAACCAATCAACTGAAATCAATTCAACTAAAAATTCTACAAACATTTAATCTTTACAGCAATGGCAACTACAAATGCTAGCGCACCTAAGGGTGCACCCAAAAAACAATCAAAGGGCTTTACCGGCATCAAGTCAGGTTTCGCCGTGATCATCGTATGTTTCTTCATCGCTTTGGCACTCTACCTCTTCGGTGCAGGTAACCTGAGCAACTTCAAGGGTACTGAAGGTGATACAGCAATGTTCTCATTCCTTTCAGACAACACTTACGAGCCTGCAGGTATCCTCGGTACTGTATACAAAGGTGGTTTCGTTGTGCCTATCATCTGGACCTTGTTCGTAACCGTAGTAGCTCTCGCTATCGAACGTTTCTTCGCTATCCGCAATGCTTACGGCCGCACAAGCTTGACTAAGTTCGTTGCCGACATCAAGGTAGCTCTCAAGCAGAACGACCTCGTTAAGGCTCAGCAGCTCTGCGACAAGCAGCGTGGTTCTGTAGCCAACGTAGTTGGTGCTACTCTCCGCAAGTACAAGGAAATGGAAGAAAACACCGTTCTTACTAAGGAACAGAAGGTGCTCTCAATCCAGAAGGAACTCGAAGAAGCTACAGCTCTTGAGATGCCTATGATGCAGGAAAACCTTCCTATCATCGGTACTATCGTAACCCTCGGTACTTTGATGGGTCTGTTCGGTACTGTGCTCGGTATGATTAAGTCATTCTCTGCAATGGGTGCAGGCGAAGGCGGTGCTGACTCTTCAGCCCTTTCAGTAGGTATCTCTGAGGCACTTGTAAATACTGCCTCTGGTATCGCAACTGGTGCGCTCGCCGTTATTACTTACAACTACTACACTAACAAGATCGACCGCTTGACTTTCAGCCTCGACGAAGTTGGTTTCACTATCGTAGAAACATTCTCAGCAACTCACTAATAGCATAAAAAGGTATTTAAGACATGGGACGTTTTAAAATCAAAAAACAAGATACGTTCATAGACATGACGCCTATGAGCGATGTCATGGTCCTGCTGCTTACCTTCTTTATGTTGACTGCAACTTTCGTTAAGGAAGAACCCATCAAGGTGGTAACACCTGGTTCAGTTTCTGAAATCAAGATTCCTTCTACCAACTTGCTCACCATCTTTGTTGAGAAGAATGGTAAGGTGTTCATGACAATGGACTCTCCTGAAGGCCTCACCAAGCTCGCCGATGCGATGAACGAGGCTGGCAAGTTGAGCCTCTCACCTCAGGAAGTGAAGGAATTTGCACAGGCTCCTACATTCGGTACTCCGCTCAACACCATTAGTGCTTGGTTGGCAAAAGGAGATGCAAAGAATGAGTACCTCACCAAGAGCCAGCAAGCAGGTATTCCTTGCGACAGCGTAAACAATGAGCTGAAGACCTGGGTAAGCACAGCACGTGAAGCGTGTGGCGAAAATATGCGTATTGCAATTAAGGCTGATAAGTCTACTTCCTACGCTGTAATTAAAAGAGTTATGGATTCTCTGCGCGAAGTTGAGGAAAATCGCTACAACCTGATTACCTCACTCAAAGGCGTAGAAAACTAAAATTTGGAACATTATGGCAAAATTAGGAGGAAGTAAACAAAAGAAGATGAACTCGCGCGTGGACTTCACGCCGATGGTAGATATGATCATGTTGCTCGTGACTTTCTTCATGCTTTGTACCACTCTCCTCAAGCCGCAGACCATGGAAATCTCCATGCCTTCGGATAAGGAAGACATCAAAGAAGAAAATCAGAGTCAGGTAGCAGCATCTAAGGCTATCACCATCCTCATCGATGAGAACAATACGCTCTACTACTTCAAGGGTAAACCCACAGGCGGTACCGACATTCCCAACGAGGGTAAGCTCTTCCAGACCACATACGGCAAGAACGGCATTCGCAAGATGCTTCTCGAAAGCAACCCGCAAGCTGTGAAGGCTGTAGAGGCTCTGAAAGCTAAGTACGCCCGCATGCAGACATCTAACGTTCAGCAAGAACAAAAACAAAAGGCTCAGTACAAAGAGGAGCTCAATAAGATCAAGAATGCTGAGTACACTCCGAGTGTAATCATCAAGGCTTCTGATAAGGCTACCTACGACAACTTGATCCAAGTTCTTGACGAAATGCAGATCTGCAGCGTCGGACGCTACGTGATTGATAAATTTGCAGAAGGCGACAGAGCAAAGATTGACGCTCTGAAGAACGGCACTGCGCAGTAATAACAATAAGTGAAGTATTAATAGTATGTCTAAAATAGATTTAGCATCCAAGCAATGGTGTGATCTGGTCTTCGAAGGACGTAACAAAGAGTACGGAGCTTATCGTAACCGCGCCAATAAAGGTAAGTTCCAGCTCCGTGCAATTATCATCGTCGTAATTATCCTTGCAGCTATAGCTGCAGCACTCATTGCCAAATCGGCTGTAGAAGCAGCATTGGCAAAGAACAAGGATATGGCTACTGAAGAAGTAACCGAACTCCAAGAACTCAAGAAAGAAGAACCCAAGAAGGAAGAGAAGAAGAAAGAGCCCGAACTCGAATACGAGAAGCCGATGGAAAAGGTGGCTGTAAAGTCATCTATCCAGTTCACCGTGCCTAAGATCGTAGACGATGACAAGGTAGATCATTCTAAGGAACTCAAGACTCAGGATGAAGTGACCAAGAACAAGTTCGCTATTTCTTCTCAGGACTATGACAACGGTGGCGACCCCAACAAGGGTATCAACATCGACGACTTGAAGGAAAACCAGCAGGCTGGCGGTACTACCGTTCCACCTAAGGAACCCGAAGTCGTAGATAATGCTATCGTAGAAGTACCGGCTACCTATCCTGGTGGCGAGTCTGCTTTGCTTGCATTCGTAAGCAAGAACCTCGTTTACCCGGCTATCGCCCAAGAACAAGAGCTGCAGGGTACTGTAGTGCTCCGTTTCAAGGTCGACGTAGATGGTTCGGTAAGCGCTGTTAAGGTAGAAAAGTCACTCTCTAAGGAGTGCGACCAAGCCGCAGCAGCCGTGGTACGTAAGCTCCACCGCTTCGTTCCCGCTAAGCAGCAAGGCCACCCGGTACCTGTATGGTTCCGTCTGCCTATCCGCTTCCGTATACAGTAAGATCGCATGCACATAGCCGCACAAGCGACAGTGCACCATATCTCTCATAATTTGCGAGCAATAATTCTTCTGAATTGTTGCTCGCTTTTTGTTTCTCCATAAACAATATTTTCTCCGTTAATCATATTTCAATGCTTTTTATTTGGCATATTTCAGCGGCTTGCATACCTTTGCACGCAAATATCGCATAGCATAGATACTTGCGAACATAAAACTCTACGCAATGAAACGTACATTCTATTATCTCTCTCTCATGCTCTGCTGCATCATCACCCTCACCGCTTGTAAAAGCAATAAGAAGGGAAACTCCAACTGGATGCAGGAAGACGATGTAAAGGTGGCCATCGACGAAACCTTCCAACCCATTATGGACAACATCGTGCAGACCTACGGCATGGCCTACCCCGAAGCTAATATGAAGCCCCTCTATGTGAGCGAAGACCAAGCCATACGCCTCCTCGTCAACGACAGCGTACGCTGCATCATCGTCACTCGTAAGCTCAACGACAACGAGCTCAACATCATCCGTTCTCACCGTCTCGACGCTACTCAGGCTCTCATAGCCTCTGATGCCATAGCCCTCGTAGTAAATAAGGAAAACAGCGATTCGCTCATCACGCTCGATGAGATCAAAGGCATCGTAACGGGCAAAATCACTCGTTGGGAGCAACTCAAGCACCACTCGCAGTCGGGAGAACTTAAACTCGTATTCGACAATTCAGGTTCGAGCACGGTGCGCTATATGAAAGACTCACTCTGCAACGGACGCGACCTGCAAGGCAACGTGTTCGCCTCTGAAGGAAAGACCAATCAGTCCGTGCTCGAGATGGTGAAATCCAACCGCAACATCATCGGCATTGTAGGCGCCAACTGGCTGAAGCAACAGAGCGATAGCGCTATGGCCGACTTCTCCAAACTTCCCTACAACGTGATGCGCGTAAGCCGCACCGACGATGAGTTTGCCAAGTACGTACGTCCCTATCAGTACTACATCGCCACAGCAGACTATCCTCTTCTGCGCTCTGTCTACATCATCCATACCGACCCACGTAGCCAGTCACAGCTGAAGAATTTCTATTTCTACGTGAAAGGCCAGAAAGGACAGACCATCATCTGCAACAATTCGCAACTGCTACCCGCCTCTCCCGTACAGGTGAAGGATGTGAGTATCAAATAGATGGGGGCTGGATATAGATAAGTTTGAGTTGCTCAAGTAAGGGAATTATAATTCGTCCTTACCCAGTTCTGTGAGCAACGCGTCCCGCGTCGGCATGCTTGTGAGGGTGGTAAGAGGATTGAAGAAAAGATTTGAGATGCTTGAAAGCTTGGAAGCTTGAGAGTCTGAAAATGCTTTGAGAAGCATGGAAACTTGAGAAACTTGGAAATGCTTTGAAAGCATGGTGGTATGAGAAACTTTGACACGTTTCGGCATCGAGCCTTGCGTGTCAAGCCGAAGCGAGACACTTCGCCCCCACTTCCTATAGGTTCACTGCTTGAATTATGGCGATGCCGACGCGGGACGCGTCGCCCACAGAACTGGTTAAGACTAATATCAAACTTAGTTAGAACTAATAGAATACTTAGTTAAGACTAATATAATACTTAGTTAAGACTAATATAATACTTAGTTAAGACTAATATCAAACTTAGTTAGAACTAATATAAAACTTAGTTAGAACTAATACAGGACAGGTTAAGGCTAACTTTTAAAAAGGCTTATTACTCCATCGCTTGATATCCGCGACTGATGTAGTCATAGTGAAACATTTCACCTGTCCACAACATCTCATTGCAATAAAATAGAGCATAAAGCATACAATTATCTCGAATAATTACTATATTTGCAAGGATTTTGCAAAGGAGCGTGATAGACATCTGCATAAGGCATAGGAGTCAGCATCCATCTTAGCCACTCAATCTCAATCCAAGCGAGGCATTAACCCTATCACGCGACACATCGCACAACCATAGTAACGAACAATAAAAAAGAACCAGATATGAAAAAGAACTTTTTCCGCGCTGTAGCGTTGTCAGCCCTGCTTGCCATGGGCATGAACGGAGCACAGGCTCAGACTACCACTCGTTCATACGACTGCCCTCCTCTCAATCCTGAATATCAGCAAATGGCAGAACAGGTTGATCAACTCAACATGGAGGACCCCGACAAGGCCAACAAGGTGTACATGAACCTCTCTAAGAAGATCAAGAAGAGCAAAGAAGACCTCGTGGCCGTAGGTACCTACTTCCTCGATCATGACAACTACCCCGCTGCCAGCATGTGCGCCAAGGACGTATACGCCCTTGCTCCCGACTACATCCCCGGACTCATGTTCTCTGGTGAAGTATTCATGAAGGCACAGCGTTGGGGCGAAGCCGGTGGTCGTTTTGACGAAGTGCTCGCTATCGATGAGAACAACATCGCAGCCCTCAAGCGCAACGCCTTTGTATATAAGAACGTCAACCCTCACGCAGCCATCGACTACCTCAACCGTATCAAGACTGCCGACCCCTCTTATACCGATGCCGACAAGGAGCTTGGCGACATCTACTATAAGCTCGACAACTATGCCGAAGCCATCAAGAGCTACGCAGCTTACTACGCTGCCACTCCCAAGGAAGCCGGCAAGATCGACATTGCTTCATGCGAGAGCTACCTCCAGGCACTCTTCTCCATGTCTGCCAAAGACGAGACCAACCTCGACAAGATGATCGAGATTGCCGAAGTATTGAAGCCCCTCGCTCCCAACGACATCTTGATCCCTCGTATGGAATTCTTCGCCAAGTACAACAAGGTGGAGACTGCTATGGATTACGAAGGCGCCCTCGCTCAAGCCGACTCAGCCTCAGCTTATATCAAGAACAAGCAGTTTGCCGACTCCGTATACTTCTACATGGACTACGACTTCGCTGCCAAGCTCGCCAAGGAAGAGAACAAGCTCGCCGACGCAATAGGCTACTACGAGCTCGCTGTAAAGGATCTTGAAGACAAGGCACCCTCTATCACCGATGAGAAGAAGATCGAGGAGAACAAGAGCAAGCGCGGTTCTTACTACTACGAGATCTCCAACCTCTACATCCGCAATAAGCAAGCAGAGCAGGGTATCGCCGCCTTTGAGAAATACCTTGGCCTGCTCGGCGATAAGGCCGACATCTCCGACCGCTACCTCCTCGGTACCAAGTATCTCGCCGCTTACCAGCAGAAGGACAACACGCCTGAGAAGAAGCAACAGTACTTCAACGCTGCCAACGAAGCCTTCAAGACCGTACTTGCTACGGAGACCACCAACAATCTGCCCAAGGTGCTCGCTTATCAGCAGTTGGCTCGTCTCAACAATACGGACAACCAAAAGCCCCTCGACACCGTGCGCGATTACTACATCAAGGCTATCGAAGCAAGTCAGGAAGAAGCCCTCAAGGACAAGCCCCAAGCCAAGAACGCTCGTTTCGAAGCTTGCCGCTACCTCTTCTTCTACTACGTAAGCATCCCGACCCCCAACAAGGCCGAAGCTACGAAGTATGCTACCATTGCCAAGAGCATCAACCCCGATGACAACTTTGTAAAAGCTGCCTTCGAGCACCTCAAGAGCCTCTAAGATCGTTTTCATACATTTTTTTGAGCGGAATTACATTTCTTTAAATGTACGCCGCTCTTCCCCTATCCTCCTCTATCCCAACGGACTGAGGAGGATTTTTTGTGCTTCCCGCCCTTCTCCACTCCTCTCATAAGAAAAACCGCATTATTAACATCTTTTATTACCCCCCCCGATAGGATTAAAGTTAGTTTTATAAATTTGCAGCAAATTTCCTACTTTGTAGGCTTAACCTAACAAGAATCTAACATTAACAACAACAATAAACAATTCTTTCTTATGAAGAGACTTTTTACGCTTTTGTCCCTACTCCTGCTGGTGGTGGGGACGGGTATGGCACAAGATGTTCCCACGGCGGGAAAGACTTATGTCATCCAAGTGGTAAAGAACGCTGGGACGGCGATGTCTGCTCCTAATTTGGTCTTAACCACAGGGACAGATAAATACATAAGAGCTCAAGCCTTGTCTACCCTTACCACTGCTCAAAAGTTTACATTAGAAACTGCCACATTAGGAAATGGGGCATTCAATATTAAATCCGTAAGTAATAGCCAATATTTACCATCATGGTATCTTGGAGCAAATGGTCGATTTACCACCACTGCTTCTGCTGGTGGAAAAACCGATATAACCTACGATTTTGAGGCCGTAGAAGGTACAACAAATCATTACTACCTTCATGGACATGCGTATAACAACGCTACTGCAGCAACATATCTTACCCTTACGAGCGCTAATGAATTAGGAGTCACTAAAGCTCAAACGTCCAACACCGACAATTCCAAGGCCATCGAAGTAGCACTCTACGAAGTAAATGACGAATCCGCGGTCGTTACCAAGTCGTACACCGTCAACTGCTCCAACGCTGACAATTCTGATGCGTTCACCTATTCGTTAGGCTCGTTTACATGGATCAAAGGAAAACCGCTCACCATAGAAGATGTCGTTCCCTACTACACATTAAACTCAAATCAAATTACCATCAACTCTTTCGGTGATGATCAAACGCTGAGCGCAACGTATACATCAGTAGCCTTCCCCTTCCAAATCTCCACATCCACCGATGATTTGAAGTGGAACTACATCCGCACGCGTGCTGACAACTCATCAAAGAAGAACTGCTACCTCCGCTATAACGGCACGAATATCACCTCAAGAGATGCCTTAACACGCACAAATCTTGCATCCATTCGCGACTACTACAATGACGACAGAAGCCAATGGGCATTCGTGAGAGAAGCTAACACCTACAACACTTTTACTATCTATAATAAAGGTGCTGAAGGCAAAGTAGTCTACCTTGCGAATAACCAAATTAATGGTACAGCCGTCACTATGGTCGATCCCAACTCAGTCACCACAGGATTCAAAAAATTCTTCATCACACAAAGTCCTTCTGCATTTACTGCATTTAGCGGATTCTGCATTCAGCCCGAAGATAATAGTGGACACGCCATTGGCGACCATGGGAATAGCATCCTGGTATATTGGAATAGCCGTAGTGGCAATCTAACAGAGACCAACGACGAAGGCTCCATCTTTCGCGTAGCCGACTTGATTGACGATTGCAAATCATGCGCCACAGCGCTCTCAGCTGGCAACTACGTAGGCCGACTCTCCACTTCTGCCACCACCACGCTCAATGCGCAGACCACTATGGCAGCCTTCTTCACAAAATATGATGAACTAAAGACTACCGACGATTTCTACGTAAAACCCGAAGCAGGTAAGTACTACCGCATCACGTTTAAGACCAACAATGCGCTGCCCTACAATCCCGCTACCGCTAATGCAAATGGAACTGTCAGCACAAGCGACGATTCGCGCAGCCTTACCGCACTGACCAGTAGCGATGCCGACTATGCAACACTGAGCAATAGCGCTGCTACATTGGTGAAGTTCAATGCCAACACAAATGGCACGGGCTACTACATCCAAAATGCCAACTCCAAATTCAATTGGGGCTCTTCACGCGAAGGCGCTAACGTGGCATTAACCACCTATGAGCATCCAGAATGGGCAGGACAATATGCTATAGATTATGCATCATCGGGCACCTTTACCGACCTTGCTCTCAAAGACATCACTGCCACCAATACCGAAGCCAACTATCTGTACAACGCGGGCAGCGGTCTCAACATCCATAGCATGACCTCTAACAATGCTTTCGACAACTCTTGCGCCATCAAGATTCAGCAAGTCACCACCTATCCTCTCACCATCTCTGCTGCGGGCTATGCTTCGCTCTGCTTGCCCTTCAGCGTGACGCTTCCCGAAGGACTGACGGCTTACAAGGTGACGGGAGTGGCCGATGGAGGCGAGAGCCGCGCTATGACGATGGTAGCTCTTACGGGTGCCGTGCCTGCTGAAGAACCCATCATCGTCAGCGGTACTGCTGGCACCACCTATCAGCTCACTATCAACGATGCCGATGGCACGAAGAGCACCGACAACATCCTCACTGGTGCCACCGTGAAGCGCACAGGCATCACCGAAGACTACTTCGCTCTCGGCTACAAGGCTCTCGATGCCTCGGATGCCGACACGAAGACCGCAGGATTCTACAAGGTGACCACACAGACCATGCCCGCCAACAAGGCTTACTTGCTTCGCTCAAGAATCCCCGCCAACACGCAGCAGGCTGCCGTATTGCTCTTCAACTTCAATGGTGAGACCACTGGCATCGATGCTGCTACCACCACCACTTCACAGACTGAAGACAATACACTCTACGACCTCAACGGCCGCCGCGTGATCTACCCCACTCGCGGCATCTACGTACGTGGCAACGGTCAGAAAGTGTTCATCCGATAACGAGGGCTGCTCTCTCGGAGCATCGCATGCACATGCTTCGAGAGAGCGCACTCCCCAACAGTATAACTCTCAAAACACAGTCACAACATGAAAAAGCAATATACTGCCCCCACAGCCTCGCCCATCCGCCTGTACTGGGAAGAGGGGTTGGCTCAAATCAACTTAACCTCTGGAGAAGGAAAGCCTACGCTCGACAGTGAAGAAGACATCCTGTCGAACAAGAAGGAGAACCCCATCTGGGGCACCAAGAGCAATAGCGGCATGTGGGACGAAATGAAATAAATCCCCTCCTTTTACCGCACAGTTTGTAAGGAGTCTGGACCTTGTGTCCGGACTCTTTTTTTTGCTTATGCAAAGGTAATATTACCATTCTGCTCTCACAAAAAGAGTGTACAGATTGTTCACTTTTTCTGCTTCACTCGCGTATGTACGCGTACGCAGGCGTTACCGTGAGTTTTCCTGTCTGACACGATCATTGCCTACATGCTCACTTTTTTTTGACTCTGATTATCATCACGTTACATACCTAAAGTAGAAAAAATGCCTACACTCCTCCCTCATTTTCCCCTCACAGATATACTTTTCCCCCCCAAGAGTAAAAATTATCCTATGGACAAGTAGAAATTATCCCCCCTTGCAGTTTTCACTCGTCCATACTCTCGTGTCTTCACGCTTCATATTCCGCGTTGTTTCCAAGAGTGTAAGGGAAGTGACGGCAAAGTGTAGGCAAATTCACGCTGCGTGCACTATCTAATTCGTTGACTACCAGTACTTTCAGCGCTTTAAGTGACAGAATGCAAACAGATTGCATGAAAAAACCTCTGACGTGTGCGTGCGTACGCGTATGCGAGGAGGTGGGACTTGCTCTGTGAGTGATTTTAACACTGCATGTTCTTAGTACTATGGGCGGCGCGTCATGCATCGGCATCACAAGTATTTCAGCCAATACTGGGGGCGACGCGTCCTCGCGTCGGCATGAGAGAGAATGAGAAATTTATTCTTGCTCATTAAATCAAGATATCTATTGTCTATGTATTGGCTAAAGGCCTGATGCTTGCCATTGACGCCGACGCGAGGACGCGTCGCCCCCAGTATTGGTTGAAAGACTGCTTGCCAACGATCTACTTCACATTTTACTCATGACAACACTAATAAAATCCCGGCAAGAAAGAAAAGCAGGCCGAAACATGGCTTTTCAGAGCGAAAGTTATAACTTTGTACCCAATGAAATACTCCTTTATCATACCCGTATACAACCGTCCTAATGAAGTGGACGAACTTTTGGAGAGCCTTTGCCAGCAGAGCTTCAAGGATTTTGAAGTAGTCGTGGTAGAGGATGGCTCAAATGTGCCGTGCCGCGACGTGACGGAGAAGTATACCGACCAGCTACGTGTGCGCTACTTCAGCAAGCCCAACTCAGGTCCCGGACAGACACGCAACTATGGTGTGGACAAGGCCGCGGGCGACTACGTCGTCATACTCGACTCCGACGTGGTGCTTCCTCCCTCGTACCTAAGCCAAGTGGATGCCAGCCTCGAAGCTGAGCCATGCGATGCCTTTGGCGGACCCGACCGGGCACACAAGGACTTCACTCCCATGCAGAAGGCCATCAACTATGCGATGACTTCCTTCTTTACCACAGGTGGCATACGCGGGGGAAAGAAGAAGATGGACAAATTCTATCCGCGTTCGTTCAACATGGGCGTACGTCGTGAAGCTTATATCGCGCTGAATGGATTCTCCGAAATGCGCTTTGGCGAAGACATCGACTTCTCCACTCGTATCTTTGAGCATGGCTATCGCTGCCGACTGATTCCCGAAGCATGGGTGTGGCATAAGCGCCGCACGGACTTGAAAAAGTTCTTCAAGCAGGTGTACAACTCGGGCATTGCTCGCATCAACCTAATGAAGCGTCATCCCGGCACGCTCAAGTTGGTCCATACGCTTCCGGCAGTGTTCACCCTCGGTTGCCTATTACTCGTGGTGCTCGCCGCTGTGGCAGGCGTAATGGGTTGTCCACATTGGTGGGTCATGCTCGTGCCGTTCGTACTCTTTGCGCTCATCATCTTTGCCGACGCTTCGCGCCGCGAACAGAGCATTGGCGTGGGACTTCGTGCCGTAGCAGCTGCTTACATTCAGCTCTGGGGCTACGGCCTCGGCTTCTGGCAAGCTTGGTGGCGCCGCTGCGTGCTCGGACAAGGAGAGTTCGACGCTTTTCGGAAGAATTTCTACAAATAAGCAAGTTTGAAGGTTATGGGAGAGTTTGGAGGTTATGGGAGAGTTTGGAGTTTTGAGGTTATAAGGTTATAAAGTTACCTTAGGCTATTGACATCTCGCTTCCATATAATAAAGTCTCCAAAATATTCTTCTTAACTTCTAAACCAAGGTGCGGAAGCACCTATAAACTCATAAACTGCGCGTCAGCGCCTTAAACTCATAAACTGCGCTTCAGCGCTCCCCTCCTCATGCTCAGCATCACCCAACTCAACGAAGAAGATCGCCCGCGCGAGAAGTTTCTACGCACACACGGCGTGGGCATGTCGAAAGCCGAACTGATGGCTATCCTCATCGGATCGGGCTCGACCGACGAGAATGCGGTGCAACTGATGCAGCGCATCTTGAGCGATTGCGACGGATTGGTTATGAATCTCGGCAAGCGCAGCGTAGAAGAGCTATGCCAATACAAAGGGGTAGGGCCTGCCAAGGCTATCACCATTCTGGCAGCCTGCTTGCTGGGCGACAGAAGAGCAGAGGAGCAGGTACGTACCGAGCAAATCCGTTCGGCAGACGACATCTATCGCTACTTCCACGCAAGCCTTCGCAACCTCTCTCACGAAGAGAGCCACGTGCTCTTGCTCAATCAGCACCTCAACGTGATTGCTTCAAGACTGATAAGCCGCGGCGGCATCACGGGTACGGTGGTCGACGTCAGACGCGTGCTCCGAGAAGCCATTCTCTCCAACTCCACACAGATTGCCTTGGTACACAATCATCCATCGGGAAGCCTCCGCCCAAGCCGTGAAGACGATCGCCTCACGGAGAAACTCAAGCAGGCTGCCAAGACCATGGACATTACGCTCATCGACCACGTGATCGTGACAAACGATGGATATTATAGCTATCAAGAGGAAGGAAGGATGTAGCGAGCGCAGGCTCTCTGCGCTCGCAGCTTAATAAGTTTAATCGAGCACTTCGTGCTCTAAGTTTATAAGTTTAGCAGATGCTCTAAGAGGATAGACCGACCTCTTAACTTTTAAACTTTTAAACTTATAAGCTCATTAAACTCAAAATCCGACCTCTTAACTTTTCAACTCATAAACTTTTCAACTAAAAAAATCCCCTCCATGCTTACAGCAGAAGAAAAATTGAAAATAGAGGAGCGCATCGTCGATGTGCTCAAGACCGTATACGACCCCGAGATTCCCGTAGACATCTACAACCTGGGACTCATCTACCGCATCGACCTTCACGACGATGGTCTGCTCGAGGTAGACATGACACTCACCGCCCCCAATTGCCCAGCAGCCGACTTCATCATGGAAGATGTGCGCACAAAGCTCGACGGCATCGAGGGAGTGACCGATGCCAAGGTGACGCTCGTCTTCGAACCTGAATGGGACAAAGACATGATGACCGAAGAGGCAAAACTCGAGCTCGGATTGCTGTAAGAAGCGAGCAAAGCTCGCAGTTTAATAAGTTTAATCGAGCGCTTCGCGCTCTAAGATTAATCGAGCGCTCTGCACTCGCAGTTTAATAAGTTTAATCGAGCGCTTCGCGCTCTAAGTTTATGAGTTTAGCAGACGCTTTAAGAGAATAGACTGACCTCTTAACTCTTAAACTTATAAACTTATCAACTTCCAACTCTCCCCTCCTATGACCGATACCAACCGTAAATTTACCTACTTCCTTTCAGATGCCCATCTTGGCAGTTTGGCCATTCCGCATCCGCGCATGCAGGAACGCCGACTCGTCAATTTCTTAGACAGCATTAAGCATAAAGCCGAAGCTGTATACTTGATGGGCGATATGTTCGACTTCTGGCATGAGTACAAGACCGTCGTGCCTCGCGGCTACACCCGTCTGCTCGGCAAGATAAGCGAACTGACCGATATGGGCGTAGAAGTACACTATTTCTATGGCAACCACGACCTCTGGCAAGGCGACTATTTCCAAAAGGAGTGTGGCATGACGGTACATGCCCACGGCGAAGTGGTAGAGATTCACGGACAGACGTTCTACCTCTCCCACGGCGACGGACTGGGAGCGAAAGATCGTAAGTTTGCATTCCTGCGCGGCATGTTTCACAACCCCACATGCCAACGCCTCTTCGCTGCCATCCATCCGCGATGGGGCATGGCTTTCGGACTGGAATGGGCTCGCCGCTCACGCCTGAAACGCACAGATGGGAAAGAACCTCCCTATATGGGCGAAAAGAACGAACCACTCGTATGCTTCGCCAAAGACTACTTGCAGACACACCCCGACATCAACTATTTCATATTTGGCCACCGCCACATCGAACTCGATCTCATGATCTCCCGCACATGTCGCGTCATGATCCTCGGCGATTGGATTAGCCAGTTTACCTATGCCGTCTACGATGGCGAACACATGTTTATGGAGAACTTTATTGAAGGGGAAAGCAAGGTTTGAACAAAGTTCAAACAAGTATTAAGTATGAAGTATTAAGTATTACATTCTGGCAGAAAGCATTCTAAGCCAAGAACCTTCAGCCAGTTCTGTGGGCGACGCGTCCCGCGTCGGCAGCAGCATGAGAAGCCTAGCCCCCAGTATTGGCTGATTACTATAATATAGAGAACGCACTATGGAAGAAATGTTTTTGGAAGTAGACAACGTGGTGAAGCGCTATGCCGAGCATACCGCGCTCAACGGTGTAAGCATCCGTGTGCCCAAGGGCAAGGTATTCGGTCTGCTCGGACCCAACGGAGCAGGCAAGACCACACTCATCCGCATCATCAATCGCATCACCGCTCCCGACAGCGGCGAGGTGCGCTTCGATGGCCACGCCTTTCGCGCTGAAGACGTGATGCAGATAGGCTATCTGCCCGAAGAACGCGGACTTTACAAGAAGATGAAGGTGGGCGAACAAGCTATCTACCTGGCACAACTCAAGGGCCTCACCAAGGCGGAAGCACGAGAAAGGCTCACCCAATGGTTTGAGAAGTTTGGCATCATGCCCTGGTGGAACAAAAAGCTTGAAGAACTCTCAAAAGGTATGCAGCAAAAGGTACAATTCATCATCACCGTGCTACACGAACCTCCTTTGCTCATTTTCGACGAGCCCTTCTCTGGTTTCGACCCCGTCAATGCCGAGATGCTCAAACGCGAAATCCTAAAACTTCGCGATAAGGGACACACCATCATCTTCTCCACACACAACATGGCTTCGGTAGAAGAAGTGTGCGACGAGATAGCACTTATCGACCATTCACAGGTGGTGCTCTCGGGCAACGTCGGCGAAGTGAAGGAGCGTTTCCGCACGGGAAAGTTTGAAGTGACCTCCACCGATGGCAGTCTGCACTCCGTAGAGGGCAAATTCATGGTAGACGAGCACCACGTCGATGATACACTCCATACCTATTTGCTCCACAAGGTGGGCGATGCTGACAACTCGGCTCTATTCACCTCCGTGGCCACGCAGATCGCTCCGCGAAGCATCTCCGAGCAAATGCCCACCATGCAAGATATCTTTTTAAGAACCGTCAATCCTCCCTCAGCGCATGAATAAGTTTGGACTCATCGTAGAACGCGAATTTTCCACCCGCGTCAAGAAGAAATCGTTCATCATCCTTACCATCTTGATGCCCTTCATCTTTGCAGCACTCATCTTTGTGCCCATCTGGCTATCAAGCATTAAGGACGACAATCAGAAGATGGTAGGCGTATGCGACAAGACACAGCAATACCTTCCGCTCTTGAAGACCGATGCCACCTATCGCTTTGTGCCCGTGGCTAATGCCGACGACCTCTCGCTCTATGCCGACACCACGGAGTATGAAGCCGTCATCTCCATCCAAGCCGACCTCGCTACCCACCCCAAAGCCGTGGCCATCTATTCACGCAAAGAGGTGCCAGCCGGACTGCTCTCCTACGTGAGCAACGTGATTAATGAAAAGATTCGTCACGACAAACTCGCCGCTACAGGCATTGCCGGACTTGACAAAATCATCGATGAAGTGCAGTCAGAGATCACCATCCCCACGCTTAAGCGCAATGCCGAGGGCGACTCCACCTCGTCGGACACCAACATTGCCATTGCTGCAGGCTTCGTCTTCACCTTCCTTATCTACATGTTCGTCATGACCTATGGAGGCATGGTCATGCAAAGCGTAATGGAAGAAAAGACCAACCGCATCGTCGAACTCATGGTCTCAAGCGTGAAGCCCTTCCAGCTCATGATGGGCAAGATTGTGGGCATCTCGCTCGTAGGCTTTGTACAACTGGCCATTTGGGGCGTGATGCTGGCCATTATCTTGATGGGCGCAGGCATGATCTTCGGTCTCTCTGCAGCCGACACACAACAAGCCGCCATGGCTTCGCAGATGGCGAGCATGGCAGGTGCTGGAACTGTGCCTATGACAGTACCATCCGAGTCGCAGCAAATTGTAAGCGCACTGCTCAATTTGCCTTATGCCGAGATGGGCATCTGCTTCGTACTCTACTTCGTGGGCGGCTACCTACTCTATGCTTCATTCTTTGCTGCCGTAGGCGCTTCGGTCAATGCACAGGAAGACTCGTCACAGTTTATGATGCCCGTCATCCTCGTCATGATGTTCGGACTCTATGCAGCAATGGGCTCTGCCGAAAACACCAATGGACCATTAGCCTTCTGGGCATCAATCTTCCCCCTCACCTCGCCCATCGTCATGATGGTGCGCATCCCCTTCAGCGTGCCCCTTTGGCAAGAGATTCTTTCCATCGCTCTGCTCTACGGCACAGCCCTCTTCTTCGTATGGTGCAGTGCCCGCATTTATCGCGTAGGCATCCTCATGTATGGCAAGAAACCCAGCCTAAAGGAGATGATGCGATGGATGAGATATAAATAAAGATAGGGTATAAATAAAAGTGACTTTGAGACGTGCACGAACGGAAGTTTTTGTGTAGCTTTGCACTATATTCTTAGCACTTAACGGAAATATAAACGTATATGGAGAGGAAAAGCCGCGTGCTATTCCTCTCTATTTCGTTTCAAAACAACAGATACACATGATGTCTATTCCCGAACTCTACGAGATATTTCTCAAACACCCAGTCATCACTACCGATACGCGTGATTGTCCCGCCGACTCCATCTTCTTCGCCCTGCGCGGTGCCAACTTCAATGGCAACGACTTTGCCGTAAAGGCACTCGAGAGCGGTTGTGCCTATGCCGTAGTAGACGATCCTCAACTGAAAGACGACGACCGTCTGATCCATGTAGACAATGTACTCGTGGCTATGCAGCAACTCGCTACCTACCACCGCAGACAACTTGAGACTCCCATCATCCAGATTACGGGCACAAATGGTAAGACTACCACAAAGGAACTCACCGCAGCCGTACTCTCGCAGAAATTCAACATTCTCTATACACAAGGCAATCTCAACAATCACATCGGCGTGCCAAAGACCCTGCTCCGCCTTCGTCCTGAGCACCAGATAGCCGTGATTGAAACGGGTGCCAGCCACCCCGGCGAGATAGCACAACTATCAGAGATCGTAGACCCCGATTGTGGCATCATCACCAACGTGGGGCGCGCTCACTTAGAAGGCTTTGGCTCGTTCGAAGGAGTGATTCACACAAAGGGAGAGCTCTACGATTATTTACGCTCTAAGCCCGGAGCATTCGTCTTCCTCGATGGTGATAATCCTTACCTTGTCCCCATGACGAGCGGACTGCAGACCGAGACTTACGGTAAGCCCGACCATGGCTACGGCGTAGAGGGCGAAGTCGTAGAATGCGCACCTTACTTGAAGTTCCGCTTCCGCATAGCGAGCGAAGAGTGGCACGAAGTGCAAACCCACCTTATCGGTTCGTACAACGTGACCAATGCGCTCGCTGCCATCACGATAGGCCATCATTTCGGCGTATCTGCCGCAGACGCCGCTGCAGCCATTGCCAACTATCAGCCCACCAACAATCGCAGCGAACTAATGCAGACCGCCGACAACCAACTCATCGTCGACGCTTACAATGCCAACCCTACCAGCATGAAGGCAGCGCTCGACAACTTCGCTCTAATCAACCATCCTCACAAGATGGTCATCCTCGGCGAGATGCGCGAACTTGGACTCGCCTCAGCAGCAGAACACCAGAAGGTTGCCGAGCAAGCGCTCAGTATGGGTTGCGAAGAAGTATGGTTCGTCGGAGAAGAGTTTCAAGCTTATTCTGAAGGAGCACAGTGGTTTCCCGACGTAGATGCTGTAAAGACAGCCATCGAGGGCGGCAACCGTCCCACAGGTCGCCTCATCCTGATCAAAGGCTCCAACGGCACGAAGCTTTATCAGCTACCCGCCATGCTCTAAATGAATAGGAGAAAGTCAAGCTACCCGCCTTCTCTAATGAATAGGAGAAAGTCAAGCTACCCGCCTTGCTCTAAATGAATAAGAGAAAGTCAAGCTACCCGCCTTCTCTAATGAATAGAAGTAAGGAAAGCATTTCACTCAAGCATCCTCTTAACTCCTAAACTTTTCAACTCCTAAACTTCTAATCTCCTCAACTCTCCCATTTCTATGAACCTTATCAAGCGCATCTTCTTTGCGTGGCGTGCCTTGTGGCGCTCACGCCTACTCCTATGGGTATTCGTGCTCATGGCAATGTTCTATATATGGGCAGCGATGGACCTCTTTTGGATCGGCACAGAGGCTTGGCAGTCGGCAGCCATGTCGGTGCTGTTCATGCTTCCGCTGTTTGTCTATTTGGCAGCCATCGTGCTTGTCTACGTATATGCCTTTATGAAAGCCAAGATAGCCCAGCAACAAGCAGAACTTGACAAGGCAGCTGCTGCAGCTGGTGCACCATGTGAAGAAGCAGAAACATTATCAGCATCATCAACTAACGATGCGGATGCAACTTCATCACCAATCCCCTCGCCTACTGACGACGACGGCGACCCAGAAGCATAACAGAGATTCCGTTAGATAGAAGAAGCCTACTCACAAGAAGCTATATTTCGCATATAGTCATTCCCATGAGTAGGCTTCTTCTTTATTATTGTGTCCGCAGGATGAGCGTTTTCCCGTCTGCAAATGACCATTTATCCGTCTGCAGATGAGCAACTGTAGCTCTGCCGAAGGCCATCGGTAACTCTGCCGAAGGCCATCGGCAGCTCTGCCGAAGGCCATCGGCAGCTCTGCCGAAGGCCATCGGCAGCTCTGCCGGACGGCAGCGGTAGCTCTACCGGACGGCAGCGGCAAACAGGTAGTTGTACATCTCGAGACGGAATAATGGTAATTCGCGGATGGAGGAACTATGATGAGAGGAACGACAAGATTCGCTTTCGGGAGCTATCTCTCAGCCCTAACGAACTTCAAACAAACAACGAACAGCGTGCGCTCACCGCTTAAGAGGGAGCGCACGCTGTAATTATAAATAGGATGCCCAAAGGAAGGGCTTCTTATAGATCAACCGAATCGTCTTAGGGGATTACGACCTTCTGACCATTGACTACGTAGATGCCCTGAGGAAGAACTACATCGACGTTTCCCTGAATGGTCTGGCTGTAGACCTTACGGCCTGCGAGGTCGAAGATGGTAGCGAGAGTGGCTTGAGGAGCTACGAGGCGAAGTTTGCCTGCGCTTACGTAGAAGTCGAAGCCTGCGGCAGAAGATGCCTTGCTGATGCCAGTGAGGTCACCACCTTTCTTCTGATATACGCGTACCCAGTCGAACTTAGTCTCGTAAGTGAAGTTCTGGTCGGGAGCAGCTGCCCATGAGCCATTACCTACGCTCTGATTGAGGATGAGGTAGAAGGGCTTATCGAAGGGCCACTGTGCGGTGGCATTGTCGCCTGTGAGGTCGGTCTTGCGAGCGTAAGAGAACACTTGCTTGCCATCTATGAACCACTTCAAGAGGTCTTCTGTCCACTCCATGCCGAATACGTGGTACTCGTCGATGGTAGCGGTGCCGTTGCCAGTCTTAGCAGGGTTGTTGCTGTTGCCCATACATTCTGAACCATCGCTCTTGCTGTTGGCCCACTTGGTATGGATGGTGTGGTGAGTCTTGGTCTCAGAGTCGATCTGTTCCCAGATATCGATCTCACCGCTATAGGGCCAACCGCCGTAGGTCGACTTGTTAGGCATCATCCAGAATGCGGGGAAGTTGCCCGAATGGCCGATGGTCTTGAGACGGCCTTCTACCTTACCATAGGTGAAGGTGATCTTATCTGACGATTCTACCGAACCGCTGATCATAGCGAGTTTGTTGCCATTGTCGTCGAGCTCATCGTCGTAAGTATTCTTAAGGCACTTGAGCACGAGTTTGCCATCTTCTATCCAGCCCGTAGCTTCCTGACCAGCAGTGGTGGTAGCGCAGAAGCGCTTCCATGTGGGGTTCTGACGTACGGAGCGACTCCAGTACTTGGCATTGGGCTGAGTGCCGTCTTTGCCATCGAATTCGTCGCCAAACACGAGATTGTAGTCAGAGCCCGTATTGTTGAACACGGCGGTGATGCGCACATCGCCATCCACGCTGTCGGCGGGCACGGTGTAAGTGCCGTTGGTCAGCGTTGCGGTGTATTCACCCCATTGCTTTTCGCCACCTACGAATTGCTCGCCATCGAGGTTGAGACCATGGCGCACTACGAGGCTCTCAGTAGTATAATTATCATCGAGGCCGACAGCCTTCACTGTGATGGCTTGTCCCTCCATGATGGACTCGGGCAGACCCGTATTGTTAGCACCTACGAGCGAACCGTCAGTGGTGCGGATATCCAGTTTGTGCTTAGGATATTCGTCTACTACGTCGAAGTTGAAGTCGATGACGTAACCCGCATTGTTATCGATGAAGTTGGCGGTATAATTGTCGCCATAACGTCCTGCGGGGTCGGTGCAATCCCAGTCTATCTTGACACGGGCACGATACTGTCCCTTAGGCAGACCTGCGGGCAGAGAGAACTGCGGGAGAGAGTTGGTAGCTCCCCAGCACTGTGCGCTTGTAGCGTTGTAGTTGAGGCTTTCGCCCTTACTATTCTTACCATTAGAATAGGTGTACGAGAGCATTTCGCCTACCGTTGCGGGTGTACCATCGGCATTGACTGTAGTGTTGAACGTGCCATCGCCATCGAGGTCGACGTAGAGGTAGGCATGCATATAAGCTTTGCCGTTGGGCTTGTAGTCGATGTTGGTGGTGATCACGTCGCCTTCCTTCACATAGACGTTGCGGTCACTGAAATCCTGGTATACCAACTGGTCGTTGGCAGGAACGAGCTTTTGTGCCGTAGCGTGTGTGGTGGTGTTGAACGACAGGCTGTTGAAAGCGCGGTCTTTGTTAGGACGGTTGATGGTCAGATCCTTGGGGAAGTTGATTGCATACTTCTCTGTCTCAACGCCGCTACCCTCGGTGGTGATGAATGTCGGGGTGATCACTACGTCGCCGTCAATATACTTAGCTGGAATGGTGTAGACATTGTCCTTGGCCATGTAGGCAGGGATGATCTCGTCTACGTACTGCGGAGTTTCGTTGACGAGCGAGTCGCTATCGACGTTGTAGCCATGACGGAGGTAGATCTTGCCGAGTTTGAAACCATTGGCAGGCTTAAACTTGATGGTGTAGTCCTTACCGAAGTCAATCTCATGCTTTTCGAAGGTAGAACCATCTGCCATAGTCACTTCACCATTCGTACCTTCATTGCTCAGACCACGTGAGATATTCACCTTATCGCCATGAACGTTGATACGTGTATCAAGTACAACGCCGCTGTTGTGAGTAATCGTGTTGCCATCACCAGTATTGCCACCGGCATCGATGCAGTCCCAGTCTACCTTGAAGCGCATGCGGTAGAAGCCAGGCTTGAGGTCGGAAGGAATGTTGAAGCCGGGCAATGTCTGAACGTTACCACTCGTTGCTTCGCCCGCGCTATTCTTGCCGTTGTAGACAGAGTAGCTCATCACGTCGCTTGTCTCGCCCGGTGTTCCATTCTCATTGAGTGTGGTATCGAACTTACCATCGTTGTTGCGGTCGAGGTAGACGTAAGTGTGCATCCAGCCACCCGTATAGTTGATAGAAGCCGTAACAGCCTCGCCAGCCTTGGCCTTAAGCGATGATTCCAAGCGGTTCTGATATACGAGTTTGTCAGTCTGCTGAGTTGTAGCAATAGTCTGTTCGCCATCGGCGCTCTTGAAGGTAACGCCCGAGGTGTAACGGTTGTTGTTTTCCTTAGTAGCCGTCTTATCGAAGTTGATGGGATATACACCATACTGGATATTGGGCATGGAGGTATTGTTCACTTCGATGTCGTCGACAAACACGGCGAAGTCGCTCGTGAGATCATGCGTAGACTCTACGTCGGGAGCGATGAGGAAGCTATGAATGTTGACACCAGGAGCGGAGTTGATAGCAAATACGGCGTCGCACCACTTGTTGGTCTTCACTGTAGATACGCATGAAGCCTCTACCTGTACCACGTCTTTCGACTGCCAGGGACGATCTGCGCGATTGCCGAGGGCAAAGAGCATGATGCGTCCCGACTTGGGGGTATAGAGCTTTACGTGAACATACTTTACCGTAGCATCAAGTGCCAAGGGCGAGGCGAGGCTCACCTTTACGCCAAATGTGTTGCTACCGAAGCGAGAGCGCTGGAAAGCGAGCACCTTGTCGGAAATGTTGCCCTCCTGCGTGATGTCGTCTACCTCTTTGTGAGGATTGTCTATCACCTTGACGTTGCCCTTGAGTGCTCCTGTGCGGAAGGGTGAGTTTTCCCAGGTGTCGTACACGCCCAGTGCTGAGCCTTGCGTGTCGCTGGTCTCGAAGTCGATAACGCTCTGTGCCGAGGCTGCCAATGGCATAGTGAGAGCGGCAAGAGCTATATAGTGCTTAATTTTCATTGTGTATAGTCAGATTAGCAAGTTGATTAGAAGATGGAAAGCGTGTGGAGTGTGGGGCAAGCGCGGCTGCCGGTGATGCTCACGCGTACGTACTTAGCCGTAGTGCCTGCATCGTAGCTGCTACCCGTGTTGCCATTGAGGGGGATGATGCGCTTGTAGCCCACCGTGGTGGTCTGGATGCTACCGCCCTTCTTGGTCCAATTCGTTCCGTCTGTACTTGTCTCGATGGTGAAGCCCTTGATGCGCTGTCCGAGCTGGATGTACTCCTGGAGTGCCACGTAGCGGATGGCTTTTGCCTCGGGCAGGGTCACGGTGATGGTGATGCCTGAAGTGGTGCCATCGGGGGCTGCCCAATAGGTGTCGATATTGCCATCGATCATATTCTTGGCATCGTAGGTCTTGGTCTTACCATTAGCGCGGGTAGTAGAAGCCTCTATCTGCACACCGCTCTGCTGTGCGAGGTCGGTGCCCAAGCGAGTGGTGAGCATCTCGCCGAGTTCCTTAAGGTTCGTTACGTCGGCATCGGGCAGAAGGCCTGCCTGATTGGGCGGGAAGTTGAGGATAAGCGTAGCGTTGCGGCCTACAGTCTCGAGATAGATCTTAAACATCTGTTCGGCCGTCTTGCAGCTTTCGCCTTCATGCCAGAACCATCCCTTCGTGGTAGCCTTGGCATCGCTCTCGCCGGGGAACCACTTCCAAGCGTTCTCATTACCGCTTGTGCCGTCGCCCATCGACCAGCAAGTCTCGCCAGCCCATCCTTGTTCGTTGCCAATCCAGCGAGCCTCACCGCCTGTACCCCAGAGGATGATGTTGGGACAAGCATTGTGGATAGAGTCGCGGAGGTTGGGGATGTCGTAGTAACGGGTAGCGTTGTCGATATTACGTGTCTGGTTGGTTCCGCCATAGTAGCCATAAGCTCCCGTAGCGCCGTCAAACCACATCTCGAATTGGTCGGCACCATACTGCGTCATCTCTGCACACTGTGCGAAGAACACCTTCTTGGCGTAGTCGTCAGTATAATTGCCATTCTCGTCCTTCTTACCCCAGTAGGCACTGTTGCGGTCCCACGGAGAGATGTAGAAGCCGTACTTGAGGCCAAGGTCTTGGGCAGCCTTGGCGAAGTCGCGCGGAATGTTGGTCTGCTGAGCGTTAGTGTTGCTACTCTTGGTCACGTTGTGATCAGTGGTCTTTGTAGGCCAGAGGCAGAAGCCATCATGGTGTTTCACCACGGCAATACCACCCTTCATGCCGCCTGCCTTGATTGCTTCAAGCCATTGGCGAGGATTGGGCACGGCGGTCGGAGCGAAGGTGCTTTCGTCCTCGCTACCATCGCCCCATTCTTGGCCCGTATACGTATTCATGCCATAGTGGAAGAAGGCATAAAACTCTGTCTGATTCCACTTCAACTGACGAGCTGAAGGAACGGGGAACACTGGACGCGGCTCGTTCTCAGAGAGATCGGGAGTCGCTGTGTCCAACGTGAAGTCTGCACTCTGTGCCAAAGCCACGGACGGTGTGCCCACAGCCAGCATGAGTGCCGATAACATGATGGAGATTTTTTTCATAATAATAGTATGGATTTGTAGAAATAGAATTCTTTACCATTGCGGAATTCTTGGTTAACGGGTAAACAAGTTGACAAGTTAACAAGTAAATAGGTCTTAGACTATTTGTCTCATCAAAAAAAGAGAACGATTGGACTCGACAAACTTACTTGCTCAGCTATTAACGGTTGTCAAACCGTTAACAAATTCCGACAGCGCGTATTCTTTGTAGGTTAATAGGGGGTGTCTGTAAATGTACAGACAACTACTCGGGATAGTTGAGATTTTCTTCAGTGGCGCAGTTGAGCGTCTCTTCGAGGTATTTCTTTGCTTCATAGCGTGCCATGGGGAGGTCTTGCAGCAGGTAGTTGCCGCAGTCGCGCTCGGTAGCACCGGGTATTTCGCCCTCATAATTGGCTATAAAGTCGAAGGTGCGCTGCATGAGGGGCAGTACGTCACGACTGGTGAGATCGCCCTTTACGATGAGGTAGTTGCCCGTGAGGCATCCCATCGGTCCCCAATATACGATGCGGTCTTTCCACTCTGCATCGTTGCGCAGATAGGTGGCAGCCAAGTGCTCTATCGTGTGAATTGCTCCTTGATGGAGTGCTGGCTCGCGATTGGGAAGCTTCATTCGCACATCGAAGGTGGTCACTACTTCTGTGCCCACCTTGTCCTTGCGGCTCACGTAGATGCCGCGATGAAGGCGTGTATGGTCTATGGTAAAACTGGGTATTTTTTGCATGAGAGGGAGGGGGATTATAGTTGAAAAGTTGAGGAGTTGAAAAGTTAAGAGGGAAGCTTTAGAGTTGAAGAGCTTTTCAAAGGGCTAAAGGTAACATTACTGAAGTTTCGGATTTTATATAGGCGGGCTGAAAGCCCAATGATTACATAGCCCAGGGCAACGCCCTGGGTATCCCGTTGACAATGTAGTTACGCCCTGTAAGGGCAAAAGTACTAATATATTGTCCTTACTTCTGCCCTTACAGGGCGTATCATTCCTGCTTGATTCCTACCCAAGGCGTTGCCTTGGGCTATGGATTTCATTGGGCTTTCAGCCCGCACTGTCAAATCAGAAACTTTAGTAACATTATAACCTTAAAACTCCAAACTGTGCGCATCGCGCTCACAGGGTCAGTGCTTCGAGCAGAGCCTTGGTCACACCGAATGATCGGTCTGCCATGGTCTCCCAGAAGTTTTGATATTGATCGAAATGCTTATCAGCTCCTGGAGTATCGCTGATGATGCGGAAACTGAGGAAGGGCACTCCGTAAAGGTAGCACACCTGCGAGAGTGCACCACTCTCCATATCTACTGCCAGCCCATCGGGATAGCGCTTCTTGATGTGGTCGAGCTGTGAGCGATCGGTGATAAACTGGTCGCCACTGCAGATGAGTCCGCTATGGAGATGGATCTCTTGGGGCTGGATGCTAAGGGCGGCTTTGAGCAAATGGGGATCGGCTTCGTAGTAGAGAGGAAGTCCCTGCACCTGTCCGAGTTCCGATTCAGGTCCGCAGTCGACGTCGTGGTAAGCCACGCGACTTCCTGCCACCACATCCATTACGGCGAGCTTGGGGTCAATACCTCCTGCCACCCCCGTATTGATCAGTGCATCGGGATGATAGCGATGAATCAGCTCTACGGCTCCTACGGCAGCGTTGACTTTTCCTATACCGCTTTCCATCAGTACCAAGTGCTTGCCATGGTGTTCTCCTTCCACGAAGGAGAATCGTCCTTCGCCCGTATGCTTCACATTGGAGAGTAGAGCCACAATCTGCTCATGCTCCTTGTGCATCGCATTAATAATAGCTATAGTCATTGTATTAGTTTGCGTTATAACGTGCTTCGGGGGCGAATTTAGCAAAAACTTAGCGGGCTGCAAAATTTATGCAAAAGAAAAAGGAATAAGTAAGATAAGTAATAAGTAATAAGTAATAAGTAACTGAAGTTTCGGATTTAGAATGGGCGGGCTGAAAGCCCAATGAATTCCATAGCC
>CALEKA010000120.1 GCA_937898715.1 uncultured Prevotella sp. | reverse complement strand
CGGGTCTACCGTGATAGCTATAAGAATGGGATGATAGGTGTGAAAGTTGGGATAAGCTATCTAAGTTTTACCCGTTGGCGGAATTCTTAGTTAACGGGTAAACAAGTTGACAAGTTAACGGGTAAATAGGTCATAGGCTGCATGTTTCGTTAAAAACGAGAACGATTGGAGTCTACAAACTTACTTGTTCACCTGTTAACTTGTCACCTCGTTTACCAATTCCGCCAACGCGTAAGTTTTCGGATTTAGTAGGAACGGATCTTCAACCGGCTCATGGCAAATCCGAGTTGCCTATTACGATAGGGTCTCTTCTAAAGCACTTCGCCGTCTTCGTCAGCCCATTCTTCGCTGACGTTGATTTTGGGATCAGTGTCTGTGCTTGAGGTTGCCAATATTGCAGCCGATTCCATTTCCACCACCATAATACGAGGTGATATATATTTCTTTTTCATAACATTTCTGCTTATCATATTCAATGTCATCCGTTTTTACTTCACCATCACTTTGTGTCCGCCGATGATGTAGACGATTCCCTTCTGCATCTTGTTCACGCGGCGTCCGCTGAGATCGTATATCTTGCCGTCACCATCGAAGGCGTTGTTGCTCTCCACGGAGCTAATGCCAGTAGTGTTGCCTGTGGGCAGATAGAAGCAGGGAACGGCATTTGCTGACGAAACTTTCAGATAGCATCTGAACTGTGCTATCTTTATCTGATTATCATTCTTCACCTTATAAAATGCAGGGAGGTTGCTGCCTGCCTTCTTCTGAAGCACATAACTTCCAGCAGGGGCATAAAACGTATTATTTTCGTTGCCAGAGAAATACACCGTCTGGAGGGGATTGTCGGTCTGCTCGTCGTTGTAGTAAGCTATATATAATAAGCGTGCATAGTAACTAACGTCACTGCTTGACGTGTTGTAGAGAATCACTGGCAATCCTGCTGGGATCTCATCCTTTGTAAACTCTTCAAGCTGCAGTACATCGCCTTCTGTGCCAGCGACGGTGTAAACTTTCACATTCTCCTGTAAGGAATTGGCTTTGGTGGATATAGATATGGGCAATGCCATGGTCAATAGGCTGTTTGCTTTCACAGAGATGTTGGGATATACGTTGGAAGCTGCTTTTATAACATATTTGCTTGTTAAAGACGGATACTGTTCATAGCCGATATGCTGCTTCCACGGACCGCCAGCAATGTTGCTGTTGAGCACTTTATAACAGAACGTGCCATCAAGCACATCATCGTCCGCAGACAATACTTTTGCATCATCACGAAGGTCTTCGGTCTTATTGTCGACAACATACACATCTTCGTTTATGCTGCCCTTGCAGCCATACGCACTGCTGCCTTCTATGTAGCCCGTCGACAGACAGCGCGTGATTGTGCTTTTGTAGTATGTGCCTACAGGATCCCAATTGTCGCATACGAATCTGCCATAGTCTGCACCACTTATAATCTTACCATCGAATTGGCAACTTTTGATAGTGAAGGCATTCTGAGCCGTACCAATGAATCCTCCGACACGTGCATTATCTGAGTTACATGTGATTTCGACACTTGACACACAGTTCTCTATCACGGTTTCAACAAATTGTGTTCCCCAATTCGATGATTCAGTGCATCCTATGAAACCTCCTAAGTGTGAATAGTTATAATTGTTTGTGATTTTCCCTGCAACCCGCAAGTTCTTTATATATGCGCCATTAGACCATGTTATAAATCCTGCACTTTCTGCACTGTTGTTGATGTCGATGGTAATGGTGTGACCATCGCCGTCGATGATGCCGCTAAAATGGTCGAATGTCTTACTGTCGGCATCAAGAGTGATGTCGCTCGTGAGCTTTATGTTTGCGCAGTTGTCTCCTTTGCTTACCACATTGTTCCACTCGCTTGCCGTGCCTACAAGCGTTGGCTCAGCTGCAGTGACAATTACAGAGTAGAAGGCTGTTGTCTCTGCATGGCTGTCGGTCGCGGGATATGTGTATGTCACACCTGCTACGCCGGTCTTTCCCGTCAGCGTTATGGTATTGTCATTAATAGTCACCACTTCAGCATTTGTAGTGGTTATAGTTGGTGTCTCACCCTCCACGTTGCCAACGGGCGCGGGCTGCACAAACGATTGATAGTTTTCCGTGTTGTAACGGTAAGTATACTGCGGGAACGATACTGCTAGTTTTGCTAAATTATCGTCCGCATTGGTGATTTCCACGCTCGCCGTGCTTCCGGCATTTGCAGCCAACACACCATTCGCATTGAGCAATATCATCAGCCCTAATGCTACTATCGACTTTGAATAACTAATCATGATGAACTTTATTAGGATAGATTACCTATGATGAATACGTTTTATGCGTGCAAAGGTACAGAATATTTGAAAATGTAGCATATTCTTTTACAATATTCTATATCAGCGCGAATACTATATGGATAGAGATAGATTATGTTACATTTCTGACTTTCCTTCGCCATAACACGCGAAGTGCATATATATGTGCAAATGATCCGACATTCAATAAGGACAATGTACATCTGCCTTGCAACCTTGCAATAAAACTGCTATTTCCACACAATATTATGACTGCAACATTCGTGATTTTAAGGTAATATTGATCATGATAGCGAAATTTGCAATCGAAATAAAGAACATATTAATTTAAATCTTTTCATTATGATTAATCTCGAAAAAGGACAACGCATAAGTATGGACAAGGGACTTTCCCTTGTAGGTGTAGGATTGGGTTGGGATCCGAATGAGGGTTCTGGCTATGATTTCGACTTGGATGCTTCTGCATTTATGCTGGGTGGAAACGGAGAGATTCCCAAGCAGGAGTTTTTCGTCTTCTACGGCAATCAGAAATCGCCTGATGGTTCGGTAGAATCTACTGGTGACGACTTGACTGGTGGCAACAGCGATGGCGGAGACGATGAGACTCTGAATGTGGACTTGACAAAGGTTAACCCGCAAATCCAAGAGATTATCTTCACGGCTACTATCTATAAAGCAGATGAACGCCGTCAGAATTTCGGACAGGTGCGCAACTCGTATATACGCATATATGATGCCAAGACTAATACCGAAATTGCCCGTTATGATTTGGACGAGGACTTCTCGGTCGAAACAGCAGTAGAGTTTGGGCGTCTTTACCGTCATAATGGTGAATGGAAGTTTGAGGCTATCGGCAATGGCAATAAAGGTGGCATGAAAGCCTTGGTCAACAAATACGCAAAACAATTCGCATAATAACTAATGGCAATTAATTTGATAAAAGGACAGCGAGTTGAAATAGAAGCTGGACTTACCCGTTTGAAGGTAGAGATGGGTTGGAAGGTAAATCCAAATGCCCAACCTCCATACGACTTGGATGCATCTACATTTTTGTTGGGAAGTAACGGACAGATAGAAAACGAATGTGATTTTGTCTTCTATGGTTCTCCTAATAAAGTGCAGGCATTGGACGACAATGGCAATCCGCTTTATGATAAAAATGGTGATCCTGTGATGCGCCCTATCTCTGTAGACAAAAGCGTTCTGGGCTCGATAGACGACCTTGGCGATGATGACGATAATACGGGCGAAGGTAATGAAGAAATAGAGGTTGACTTGACCAGGACCTCTCCTCACGTCAAAGAAATCCTTTTCACTGCCAGCATCTATTGGAGTCAGTCTGATGCCAACGACCCTCGTCTCGCTCCCCGAATGAAGTATAACTTCGGTCAGGTTCGTGATGCCTACATACAGATAAAAAATGCTGTGAATGGCGAGGTGATATGCCGATACGACCTTGACGAAGATTTCTCTACAGACAAGGGCGTTGAGTTCGGTCGTCTGTATCGTCGCGATTCAGAGTGGAAATTCCAGGCTGTAGGCGAAGCACACAAGGACGGGCTGGAACCTATTTGCCGTAAATACGCATCAAAATTCATGTAGTGAGGGTTAACAACATTCCATGATGTAAAGATTAGAGTCTATGATTAGTTTAGAGAAATATGGTGATACCACTTATGTTGATTGGTCAAGATCAACGCCCAATTCGCTGTCAAACGGAATTGTCATTGAACTGAGATGGACGTTTATTGAGATGCGAGAAAGAAGAAACTTCATTCGTACTCAATATGATAAAGTTGCGCATTTCTTGAGAAGCATCTTTATTGGTGACGAGGATTTGGATCTGGGCATCTACTATGAGATGCAGGATGGCACAAAGAGTTTGATTGACCCCATTCAATTCAGCAAGCGCGGTGGTCCCCAGAATATTCCGACGAAACAAGGGTGCTTTACCCAATTCCCGTATATTTGGCATCAAGGCGACGATCGTGGAAACAAGGAAACGTCATGTGAGAGAATCTACGTGAATCCGAAGGGACTTAAGGACGTTAAGAAATTGTATGTCTATGCCTTTATATGGCGTGGCGTTCCACATTGGTACAAAACGGATGCAAAACTGGAAATTAAGGTTGGCGGACAGTCATGCGTGTTGGTAAACCTTGATCAGACCGAAGAAAAAGGACGATTCTGTGTGACTGCTGAAATCAGTACAAACGGAAATATGTTAGAAGTAAAGAAATTATCAACGTTCCATAAGAACCACTCTGCATGCGATAGTGCGTATGGGTGGAATTTCAAGTGGACATCAGGTACAAAATAAAAATACGCTTATGGCTATAAGACTTGAAAAGGGACAGCGCATCAATCTTGAAAAAGAGAGCGGAACGAAGTTGACCAACTTCTGTGTGGGCTGCAACTGGGGGGCTATCGTCGAAAAAAGATTCTTCGGCCTTTCAACTCACGTTGTCGACGTAGACTTAGACCTTAGCTGCATGATGTTTGACGCAGCAGGCAATGTGGTGGATCACATATGGTCACCCTTGTATAACTTTAGAGGCAAATTGCCACAGGGAAAATTAGACTCTAATGACCACGCTTTGCATCACACAGGCGACGATATACATGGTGACCAAAATGGTGATGACGGTCTTGACAATGAGATTATAACGGTTGATTTGAATCGTGTGAGCTTGAACGTAAACTCTATCGTTTTCTTTCTCAACATCTATAACAACAATGAGTATAGTGGCGATTTCTCTGGAATTCCCTATGCTTCGATTCGTATGTTTGAGGGAACTCCAGATAAAGCGCCCAAACAAATCTTTGCACAATACGACGTGGCAACTAAAACGGAATGTGTTGGCAAACGAGCTTTAATTATGGGTAAACTTTACAGGCACAATGGCAATTGGAAGTTTGCCGCTATTGGTGATGCTTTTGAAGACCGAGTCATAGTTCAGACCATAGCCCGCGTGGCAAGAGATTATTCAAAATAAATACCCAAACATGCACTAAATCTTAAAAGAAGGACGATGGGATATTATCATGAAATAATAGAATATCTTGGTACGCGTGATGCCCGTTTTACGATTTATGGCACGGTGCTTGGCATATTCGTGCTCTATCTGATACGAATCGTATACAGAGCCTTTGTCATTTGGAAGAGGCTTTTAGTTGAAGGGAGTCAACGCTCATTCAGCCATTTCCTGATATGGATGCTTTATCATTATCGTCAATGTCCGCGATGGTTGCGTTTCTTGTCGGTTAAGATGGCAAGCGTTTTGGCTTTTTTCAATATCAATTTGTTCAAAACTGCCAGAAGGGCACGAAACAAGCAACGTTACGCGACTGACAATAAAAAGAAGGTTGCAAAACGGTCAAAAGTATATAAGAAATAAAGGCAGATAATATATTCCAATATCCTTCTAAGAATTTTATACAAACAGTAAAGATACAAAACAATGAGAAGACTTCCCGTATATCTACTCCTCGACACCAGCGGCTCCATGTATGGCGAGCCTATCGAGGCTGTGAAGAATGGCGTACAGACGCTTATCTCCACTTTGCGTAGCGATCCGTATGCGCTCGAAACAGCATACATCAGCATTATCACATTCAACAGTTCTGCCCAGCAAGTCACACCGCTCACGGAGTTGGCTGCCTTCCAACCACCTACGATTGACGCAAGCGGCTGCACAGCATTGGGCGGTGCTTTGGAACTACTGTCGCAGAAAATAGACTCTGAAATTAACAAGACAACGGCTGAGGTAAAAGGTGACTGGCGCCCATTGGTGTTTATCATGACAGATGGCGAGCCTACCGATTCTATGACCAAAGGCTTGGAAGAGTTTAAGAAGCGTAAGTGCGGAATGGTTGTGGCCTGTGCCGCAGGACAAGGTGCCAATACCAACACGTTGAAGCAAATCACAGAGAATGTGGTTCAGCTCGACACAGCAGATAGCGCTACAATCAAGGCTTTCTTCAAGTGGGTATCAGCTTCTATCAGCACGAGCAGCAAGTCGGTGGAAGAGACGGCTGCCGAAGCCACCACTATGAGCGAGCTTCCGCCTCCCCCTCCCGAGGTGAACATCGTGGTGTAAAACACAGAGCAAGTATTGTCGGGTGGTGCTCTTCACTTATGGCATCACCCGATATTCAGAATAACTTACAATTATGAGCAGAAGATTACCTGTATATATACTGATTGACACATCCGGCTCAATGAAAGGCGAACCTATTGAGTCGGTAAAGGTAGGACTTTCAGACATGATAGCCTCTCTTCGCCTTGACCCCTATGCATTAGAAACGGCATGCATCAGCATCATTACATACGACAAGGATGTGAAGCAGATTCTGCCTCTGACGGAACTTGAGAATCTGCAACTACCCGATATAGAATGCCCTGACTCAGGCCCCACTCATACCGGTGCAGCACTGAATATGCTATGCGACTGCTACGACCGTGAAGTGAATATGGGGTCGAAAGAGCAAAAGGGTGATTGGATGCCGCTGCTGTTTGTGCTTACAGACGGCAAGCCATCGGACTTGATGGTATACGATGAGGCTATCAAAAATGTCAAGCGCCATCAGTTCACAAATATAGTTGCCTGTGCCGCTGGCCCAAAAGCTAAAACAGAGCCATTGAAGAAGCTCACCGACAATGTGTTCACGCTCGACACAATGGACAGCAGCACATTCAAGAAATTCTTCCAGTGGGTGACAATCAATGTGCAACAAGGCGGACGAACTATGGGAGTGACAGATAGCGTGGAACTTCCACCAGCTCAGGCAGAGGTGAATGTGGTGATATAGGATCCTATCTGTCGTTGTTGGCGATTGCTACTTCGTTGATAAGTGTTTCCAATATTGCATAAATTCGAAATTGCTAAGTAGACTCTAAAATGGAACATGAATATAACTCAATCAAATTCTGGAATTTGCCTGCCTCTGTAAAAATGACATTGGACAATAATGCCATAAATATACAAACCAAAGAATATCACAAGGAAAACGAAGTATACGTAAATGAGGCTCAGGTTATAGAAAAGTTCCTTGAGAACCTACAAAGGTACCTCAAAATCTATACGTATAAAAGGAAAGGCAAAAAGTACAAGTCTTTTGTTTTTCATGCTATAGCTCTGGTTCTTAAGCAACGTATTGAGAGTTACATCCTTTGTGATAAGACAGGGCATGGCATTGTGACTATCAATCTATCGTCAGACATGTTGCAAATCTATTCCAATCCAGACGGCATGTATCATATAAGGTTGCTGAATGCTGTGGTTTGCCGTGAAACGAATAATATTGATCTTATCAATGCTTTCTTGAAACAATTGTCCTTGAAATTTGACGATGCAACTTTCGAAATGGCAGAAAATTCAGAACAAAAGTACTTTACCATTGATATCATTCTTCGTGAAGACGCCAATGACAAAGATGCTTGTTACCTTTTCCAATGGTATTTAGATAATACACTCTTAGAAATACGCCGAGAAGTTGCAAAGGAATGGAAAGTGTTTCAAAAAGAACATGCTGATAAACTTTATTGTTACAACAATTTTCTCTAAAGAAAGTCTTCTTTAGCTCGTGGATAGGTGATAAGGCATTCACATCTTAAATTCGAAGGATTAAACGCGGATTTGAAAGAAGAAACTTTAATTACCCCGAAAGTAAAGAATGTTTGTTGAACAATCTGTCTTTATAAAAATGAAGCTATGAATTGCAAGATCGTAGGTTATGAGTATAAGACCCTTGAAGTGGTGCTTTCACCAGGAGAGTCTTTTTATGCAGAGCGCGGTAGCATTGTGTATGTGGACGAGGCTTTGCAGCGTGATGCTGAATGGAATGGTAGTGGTGCGGGTAATGGGCTCGGCAATTTGATTGGCGGCGTATTGCGCACAGCCCTATCAGGAGAGTCAATTTTGATAATACATTTCTATAACCCTACTAATGCCAACAAGAAAATGGTATTGTCGGGCAGTATGTGCTCACTTGTTCCCATTCGTCTGCAAGGTGAGAATCTGATTTGCCGCCGTGGACACTATGTGGCATCTACTAACAAGGTAAAGCTTAACCTCAACCTCAATCTGCAAGGCTTGTTGGGTGGTGTCGGTTTGTTTCAGAAAGTAGAAGGCAATGCCACTGTATTTCTCGATTCGCTGGGTACACCCATAGAAAGGATATTAGCAAATGGAGAAACAATAGAAGTGGACGAAAACCACATAGTGGCTTTGCATGGATTTCAAACTTCGCAAATACAGGCAGGTTGGTCGTTTGGCAATGTACTGAGAGGCGAGGGATTGAGCCTGATGAAGATAACAGGACCAGGAAAAGTTTATCTGAGTCCTATACCTATGATAATTCCTAAACAATAAAAAATTAATACGATGAGACGATTACCCATATATTTCCTCGTTGACGTGTCGGAGTCGATGGTGGGAGAACCTATAAAGCAAGTAGAGAACGGCATGCGCCAGATCGTGCAGGAACTGCGCACTGACCCTTATGCACTCGAAACGGCTTTTATTTCAGTGATTGCATTTGCTGGAAAGGCCGAGAGTTTGTCGCCATTAACTGAACTGTATAAGTTTTATCCGCCAACGTTTCCTATTGGTGGTGGCACATCACTCGGCTGCGCTCTTGACTTCTTGATGGACGACATTGACAAAAATGTGGTGAAGACCACAGAAGAGCGCAAAGGAGACTGGAAACCCATCATATTCCTTTTTACCGATGGCACGCCTACAGATGATCCCTCATCAGCCTTTGCACGATGGAACAACAAATACCGCCGCAAGGCCAACCTCGTGGCTATATCTATCGGCAAGAATGTCAACACTCAGTTGCTCGGACAGATTTCTGACAATGTGCTCCGACTGAACGACACGGACGAGATGTCCTTTAAGGCTTTCTTCAAGTGGGTGACGGCGTCCATTCAGGCAACGAGCGTTTCTGTCACGGATATGGGCGACGACAGCGTGGCGTTGGCACCTACCACAGGCATCAATCTTGAGAAAGTAGATACATCAAAGCCTTGCATTGTGGATGAAAACTACACGGTGCTCTTAGGCAAGTGTTCCAACACCAAGAAGACTTACCTTGTAAAATATGCCAAACATATTGCTCCCATAGAGGGATTGGAGGGATTGGATATGAATGGCACAGATTTCAAGCTTGTGGGGGCTTATCCTGTAGATGAGGAGACT
Source organism: uncultured Prevotella sp. (assembly GCA_937898715.1). GTDB lineage: Bacteria > Bacteroidota > Bacteroidia > Bacteroidales > Bacteroidaceae > Alloprevotella. Next base: position 71,529 of record CALEKA010000120.1, on the reverse strand, counting down.
TATAACAACTTGAGCGACGGCCAATCGAATCAGCATATCAACACGATGTCGCTTCGTGGCATGCCTACGTGCCCTTGCTGTGGCGCACAGTTTGGTGTGGTGATTTGTGAATGCGGAAATATCATGTGCTCTGATGGTCAGACCACGGCTTGCCCTTGGTGTGGCATGGAAGGCTCACTCGGCGGAATTGCTGAAGGAGGCATGGATATAACAAGAGGAAAGGGGTAGCATTATGACATTAGACAAAGCTTTACAAATTCTCATAGGCGATCAAGAGGACGACAAGGCTGAAAAAATGCTTCGCTTCTTGTCAGACAAATTATGGGAACTTTATAATACATACGTTATGGACAAAGTGAAAATGGCTGATGGCGGACTGAAATGGAACCTCAACATTCCTAATGCCAAAGAGAATATAGCATACAGCCAGACCATCATGATGCCACAAGTCAACTCTGACATATTGAAGAATGTGGAGCTGGTACTTGTGGACGTTAAGGGACTGGATGAGGAGAACCACGGACTAAAGTTGACGATTGCGCCCGATGGCAAGAGTTTTGCCATTACCGGCACACCTTCGTTGGAAGCATTTCGCAAAGATGGTGCCATGGCTGAGTCTACATTTGAATTGACATTGGTCTATAAATTCTGTGGCGGAATAGAAATGCCTGAAGGCAAGTCGACACTGGAGCATAAGATACCATTTGTCATCAATCAAGACCCGCGCAAGCTATGGCGCAACTTGCCTGTGGATTGGGAGCACATGCCCGAGCCCAAATACCCAAATGACGACACGCAGGTGGAGTATGTAAAGGTAGAAGCCCTGGCAGATGGCACGCCGCAGAAGGACATCGTGGCTGCAAGCAAACGCGGTCGTAGCCATGCACAAGAAGGCAAACCGCGTGATGACTATTTCCGCATGGCGCACATGGACAATGGCTGGTACATCATGGCTGTGGCCGATGGTGCAGGTTCAGCAAAATATTCACGCCAGGGCTCAAAGATTGCTTGCGATGAGGCGGTGAGTCATTGTATGTCAAAACTCGGACAGAGCAAGGCTTTTGAAGACGCTATCGGAACTTATAGCCATCTGCATGATATTACGGAAGAAGAAGCCCGTAAGATTGTGGGCAATCACATCTATACTATTGTAGGAGAAGCAGCATTCAAAGCTCACAAAGCCATACAAGCAGAAGCTGCGCTCACAAAGCAACCGATAAAGTATTATGCCACGACTCTTCTGCTCACCATTTGCAAGAAGTTCAGTTTCGGATGGTTTGTGGCTTCGTTCTGGGTGGGTGATGGTGCAATTTGTCTTTACGACAAAAATGCTCATACTGCTAAAATATTGGGTGTACCCGACGAGGGCGAGTTTGCAGGACAGACACGCTTCCTTACAATGCCTGAAATATTTAAGGACTCTACGGCGCTATACCAACGTCTGCGTTTCAATATAGTAGATGACTTCACGGCATTGTTCCTAATGAGCGATGGCGTGAGCGACCCGAAATTTGAAACAGATGCCAACCTCAACAATCCTGACAAGTGGGATGCGCTATGGGACGACCTAAAAGAAAATGGCGTAGAACTGACTGACGACAATGAGGCTTCGAAAGACCAATTGCTTGACTGGCTCGACTTCTGGTCGCCAGGCAATCACGACGACCGCACAATAGCCATCCTATATGAGGGTGAGCCGAAGGAGAACGAGAACACAATAGAAGAGAAATCCGAAGAGCAATCCGAAGAGCAATCCGAAGAGCAATCCGAAGAGCAACCTGAAGGACAACCTGAAGAGCAACCTGAAGGACAAAAAAACGAATAAGCTATGGCAAACAAAGTTACGTTAAAGGCACAAGACGGCAGCACCGTTGAGTTTTACGACGAGATAAAAGCTCAGGGTGGTGTAAAGGATGTGTATTTCTCAACGGATAAGACGTATGTCGTGGCTTTCTACCGCAAGCCTATCAATGCTAACGACAAGGCTCGAATCAACGACATTGTCAATGTCCATAGAAATCGTATCTTCACCAATGATGCCATAGGTCAGTATTGGAATCAGTTCTTTGCATGGCCAACAAAGATTGTTGAGTGGAAAGGACTGACGGGCATTGTGATACCTTTCTACGACAAGAAATTCTTCTTCAGCGGGGTGGCCGACTCTTGGCCGTTCATCAAGAACGGACAGGAAAAAAACGGCAAATGGTTCTCGTCGGCCAAACTTATTAACAAATTCGTACCAGCCGATCAAAAGGGCACTTTCTTGGACAGACTGCACATGTGCCTAAAGATAGCACGCGCCATGCGACGGCTTCATGCGGCAGGACTTGCCCACTCTGACCTGTCATACAACAACGTGCTCGTTGACCCATTGAGCGGCAATGCCTGTATCATCGACTGCGACGGACTTGTTGTGCCACACAAGTTTCCTCCCGAGGTGGTGGGAACACCTGGCTTTATTGCCCCAGAGGTGCTTGCCACGAAGGCTCTCAAGGTGGACGATCCGAAGAAGAACCTGCCTAAAATAGAGACCGACCGCCATGCGCTTGCCGTGCTTATCTACTCCTTCCTGCTCAACCGTGATCCATTGGATGGAGGCAAGGTGTGGGATGTGGATGACCCGCAAAAGGATGACGACATGCGCTACGGTTCAAAGGCTTTGTTCATTGAGCACCCAACGGACAAGACCAACCGTGTGAAGCCCGACCAGCTGGCAAAGGCACAACTGCCACAAGGCGACCCTGCCAAAATGCCTTACACCATATGTGGCCCATACTTGAAAGAGCTGTTCGACAAAGCTTTCATTGATGGTTTGCACAATCCTGCCGCCCGCCCCTCAGCTCTGCAATGGGAGGAGGCTTTGGTGAAAACTTGCGACTTGGTGCAGCCATGTCAGAACCCTAAGTGTGAGGCGCATTGGTATGTGTTCGACAACACCACCAAGCCACGTTGTCCGTTCTGTGGAACTGAGTACAAAGGCCAACTGCCGATTCTCAATTTCTACTATGCTCCCTCGCACGGAAAGTATATATCCGAGAATTACCGATTGATGGTATACGACAAGCAGACTCTGTACAAATGGCACGCCAACAACCTTGTGCCTTGCAACGAGAAGACGAGTGCTGAGGAAAAGAAACCCGTTGGCGACTTCCACTTCTACAACGGTCAGTGGATCCTCATCAACCGCCGTCTGCCGGATATGTATGATGTTACAGACAAAAAGCCCATCGGCATCGGGCAGTACGTGCCACTCACCGAGGGCAGACAAATACTCCTTGACAAAGGGCAAGGAGGCAGATTAATTGTTGTTCAACTTATAAATAATTAAAGTCATGGAATTAAATTTGAATGATGACAAGAGAAATGTCAACGGTCGTTTGGAGGTAACCGACAACATGAAAGAGAACCTTTTGACAGCAACCAAATGGATAAAGTTCTTGAATATCATTGGTAGTGTAGGTACGGGATTTTATGCCTTTGCAGGTTTTGGTTTTTTCTTTTATGGAATTATGTCTGATGATCATAATGCTGGAGCTTCCATCCAAGGGTTAGTTTTTCTAGCAGTAGCTGCTATCTACTATCCCATGTTAAAGAGAACCTTTACTTTCATTAAGCAAGCTCGTTCTGCATGCAAGTTTGATGACAATGAAGAGTTTGCAGGGATGTTTGACAGTCTGAAATTTGTTGTAAGATACTGTGGAATACTTACTGTGATAGTATTAGTCCTTCTTGCAATAACACTTACTGCTTTAATTCTTTCAGAATTCTTTAGAGCTATTGCTCTTACATAAGGGTGGTCCTATAAAACCTGCCGTAATGAATTGTGCGTTACCGGAAGTGTGATTTTTCTCTGATAATATGGGCGGCTCAGCAATTCAAGTTAGCTTGATTGCATTCGCCTTGCACCATATTTTGAGGTTAGTAGTTGAAAGCATATCGAGCTATGTGACTAAAAATACTAACAAAATTGCACGTTCGGGAACGTACAAGGCATTAGGCACTGAAGTCTCGGATTTAGGCAGAATAGATAAGACCTAAAACAGTAAATAGCGTCAAGTTGCAATGTTGCAAAAAAGTCATCTAAGTAAATAGGAATATTCATTGTAACATTATGTTTTTTCCATCTAAAGCAATAAATATCATACCTTTGCAGCAGAAAAAATAATCAATTGAGTTAGGACCTTACTTAAAAGCAAACTTATGAGCCTAATAACCGCTTTTGCAAAATTAGCCGCGAATATCCCCAGTAATCTCATTAAGAATCGTTCTGCTGATGTTGATACTGAGGTTCCTTGGAATAAAGAACGCGAAGAATTGATTAGCCGTGCGCGTTGGCTCTGTCAGGAGGTAATTGTTGCTCCCAACGAGCTGATAAAGAAAATGCCGAAAGAACTCGGCCGCTTCTATGGCGGGCAGTGGGCCATCTACTCATGTTGCTATACTGCCGTGGCATTGGCTAACCTTTGCCGTATTTATCCCGACACAAAGGAGGAAATGTTGCCCAAGATAGAGGAACTCATTGAACTAACCGACACACCTGCCATTCGCTACTACGACACCATGAAGTGGAAAGAGGATGCGATGGATGGCTTAGATGGCCCCAACGATCACATGACGTATCTCAGCCTGTTGGCATGGATCATTACGCACTATAAGTTTGCAGGGGGCGGCACTCGATTTGACGAATTGCTCGAAGCGTGCTGCCAATCGCTCCATCGCAATATGCTTCTTAGCCCCGACCTAAACCTGCGTTCTTTTCCCGGTACTCCGATATTCTTGCCAGACATGCTCTACACCATCGTGGCACTTCACAACTATGAACAGCTTTACAACAGTGGAAAGTTCCAAGATGCGCTTAGCCGCTGGCTGGAGAAGGCACAAACGATATGGCTTGATAATGAAACGGGACTACTCGCATCTATGCTAACGAAGAAACTGCGCAACCCCAAAAGCAAGGTGCGCGGTTCGTATACAGCACTGAATTGCTCGCTATTGGCGCTATGTGCAAGTGAAGCCTTCGCTCGCAGCCAATACGAACAGTTCAAGAAACTTTTTGTAAAGAAAACTCCTGTATTCGGCATTCGTGAGTTTATTGACAAATCGCCCATGCTCTCTTTCGATGTCGATGCGGGGCCTATTCTGTTTGGGCTCAGTCCGTCGGGCACCACCTTTGCTTTGGGAGCAGCCACATGGTTGGGCGATTGGAAAATGCGTAGCCGGCTCTTGCAAACAGCCTCTATGGCAGGCGACACAATCGTAGATAAAGCTCAAGACACGTGCCATTATCGCTTAGGCGAGATAGCCCTTTGCGGTGAAGCCGTAGCCTTAGGCATGCGTACCATGGCTCGGCCACAAACATTAGCTGTAGAGGCTTGTCTGCTTAGACACTGAAGTGATTAGGACAGCAGATACTACAATACAAGCCCATTATACATTAACGAGAGGGCAACCTTCAAAAAAACAGAAATTATGAAAAACATCATTCAAAGTCTGGCATTAGTGTTTATCGTGTTATCATTATGCTTCGGAAACGCCTCTTGCTACAACAAGAAAAGCAGTGCTCGAGACAGCCTCGAACATAAAGTGCACCTACTCATGCAAAGTGGATATGCCAATCGCAATGAATTTGGCATCATGCTGAAGAAAGCCGAAATCAGTGGTGACACGCTTCGCATAGTTTATGATTATGAAACATTAGACAATGACGAAGCATTGCAAATGCAGAGGGTGAGCAAAAATCCCACTTCACAATACAATCAACTTCATTCGATGATACTGATGGGGCTTACGTGTGATAATGCAAACGAGAACTTGTTTGATGGACTCAAGACATGGCAACAAGCAGCTGAAGCTGGATTAAAGGTACAAATCATATACAAGGGTACGATAGGAGAAGAAGAAATCGTTATTAGTGCTACGTTTGATGCCAAAAAAATCATGGATGAGTACAATCATAGTTCCCCCCAACAGATAGCCATGCTCTATCTAAACGAGATACTTGAATTAGACAGAAATAAGTTATCTGAAGATTTAGGGAATGGCTTGACACTGCAAGATGTAAATATTCAGGGCGATTACCTTGTCTACACGTTTAGCACAATATACCCTTATTCTGTGCTAAAAGAAACTATTAACGTAGAGACAGAGCGTCATGATCTGCTCAAGCAAATCGGTGATGCTGCAAACACTAAGGATAAAAGGTCCTATCAAACCCTTAAGCTTGCTCAAAAAGGCATAACCTACCGCTATTTATCGCGCAATAAGGACCAATATATTGATATCAGCGTTTCGCCTGAAGAAATGAGCAAAGCTGTATTCACAGGATTTGATGAAGAATACTAAAGCACAAAAGCATCATATTTATTGTTCAACTTATAAGAAAATAATGCTAAATTTTGCTTTAGGAAGCATCTACTCATTCGCGTTGTGGGCGACGCGTCTCGCGTTGGCATTGGCTTGAAACTGCTATTCATGAGAATTGTTTCTTCATTCTTACTATGCCGACGCGGGACGCGTCGCTCACAGAACTGGGTGAAAAGACAAGGCTAAATCTAACACGTTTGCTCAAAAACTCTTGTCAATTACTTCCGCTGCACAGATTTGCACATTCTGACTTCAGTTTTGCCTCGCGCACGCGCGCGCACGTCACAGAGTTTCTACCTCGTTTAGGGCTATTGCCTACACTAATCATTCATATCTATCTGATTATCACCATTCTCAGCAGTGTAAGATAGGGTAGATTGCCGTCACTCTGCCGTCACTCTGCCGTCACTTTGGCTATCGCTTGCACTGAACTACTGGATTGTATGAGAGCGAAAAAATTAAGTGTGGGAAGCGGAAAAATTAGGTATGGGAAGAGAAAAAATTAAGTATGGGAAGCGGAAAAATTTGGTATGGGAAGAGATCGTGCAGTCAAAGAGCATGAGTGTAGGGAGCAATCTTCACTGCCTACACTCTGTAAGAAGCTGAGTATCAAGGATTTGCTACAAATAAGTGCAAGATGTACGGATAAATGCCTATAAACTTACTGTAACGCGCGCGTACGCGTGCGCGAGCATTAATAATTAATCTCACCCAAACGCGCGAAGCGTAATTAACGAACGTAAACATCCCATACAAGCCGTATTTATTTCTACAATACGGCTTGTATGAGATGCTTACGCTGATTTTTTTCAGTGAACACTACTTAATCCAACATCACGAACGCAGCCCAATAGTAAGGCGACCGATAGCGACGCCTTATTTGCTCAATCGCATTATTAAATGCTTCGTGTTTTGACATTCCACTTATCCAATTGCTATAAAAGGCATCCATTAGTTGCATTGTAGCATGGTCGTCAACTTTCCACAAACTCATTATCAAAGACTCCGCCCCGGCGAGTTTAAACGCTCTTTGGAGTCCAAAAACGCCCTCACTCGATTTAATCTCGCCAAGTCCAGTCTCACAGGCTGAGAGTACGACCAATCTGGTGCCAGACAAATTGACGTTAGAGATTTCTTCCGCAGTCAATATACCATCTTCAATGCCACGAATAACACCATTTCCTGTCCAAGCACGGTTAGCCCCCGAAAAAAGAAGTCCAGAACGAATCATTGCGCTCGGTTGCGCATCAGGAGATCGATGTCCCTGAAGAAAAGAATTTAGAGCTATTTCCCTTTTATCGGTCAAAAAGAATCCATGAGTTGCTATATGTATCAAGTCATGACCATGAGCCTTATGCTTGAAAGATTCTTCATTGGCATTCGCACCAGATATTAATGTAGCATGGATCCCTGCGCTGTCGAGTCTTGTGCAAATGCTTTCAGCCTCTATTTTCGTGCCTGGCAAATATTGCCATCCGCTTCTCGCCGGCTTATAATCCTCATCAGTCGCATTCCAATCATGCAATTCGTCTTTCGTATAGCTTCTTGAAGCTGCAAAAAGTTCACTATCCATTGCATCATAGCGTACGCCACCATAGACTATAGCCGATGATAAAGCGAACCGTTTATTATTCTCTTTTACATGCTTAACCTGGGATGTAGATGTCAATCGAAACAGATTATATTTCTGTCCCATATACATACTATCTAAGGCTATTGCATTAAACGAAACATTATTCAGCAGACCTACAGGGGATAAATATACATTCCGCACTCCTTGCAAATAGGGTTCGATGGGCTCCCATATGCTCTTGTAAATCCTTTCTCCTTGAGTTCTTGAGCCCCATTTATACAAGTTGGAAATATAACGGTTTAGCGGCAATGATTTGGAACGACTGAGAATGCTACTTATCTCCGATTCTTTACTAAGCCTCACGAGAGTTGGACTATCAGAAGAGTTTCTTACAATAGCCGCATAATAATCTGGATCGGCACAGATGCTGTCACCGTTCCACGAGGGTATCATCAGAAATTCAATTGCACATTCGTCAGAGCCTAAGGATTTCTTTACACTGTGCCAATCATATTCCCTTCGTATATCGGAGAGAGAAACGTATCCTTGTACAAATTGTGTAAGATTTTTATCAATCGTATTGATGCGTTCTCTCACTTGCATTGCTGAGTCGCGGTCTAAAGTCAGCGAATCCTTATTCTTTAGCAAAAATACTAATTCATCATATTGCTTTTCTACCTCTTTATTGCCCGAAGTTACGATTCGTTCCCTTATTCTATTCGATGTACGAAGTAACAATCCCTTAGAAAACAAAGCATTGTCGTAAAGACGAGCATTATTCTTCACATCATTGGCTTGCACGAGCCAAGAGTTGAGAATTTGAATGTAAGGATTATAATATTTCCAATATTGTTCACGTTCACTATTAGAGAGAAAGCAAAATTTCGAGCAGACATCATTTATTATCGACTCTGACAGATCTCTTATTGTGGCACTTGCTTCTTGATCTTTAGTCAACCACCGAACATATGCGAGATTGAACAAGATTTCATTCTTTTGAGCTGCAACTGCTAATGGCAAACACTGGGTAAGGATGTAAATACTCGTCTTGTAATCCTTTCTGCTTATTGCATGCACGGCAAGGTTATTATACAATAGTGTAGCTTGCATCGAATTGTGATCTTTACACAGAGATAGTCCTTCTTGTATGATTTGCAGACTTTCATCATTGTAGCCCATGTCGGCATATATTGTGCTCATGCTCGAAAGTATCGGCATCACGATACTTTCCAAATTGTGGGCAGATGGCAACTGTCGCAAGGTATTGCGTGCAACATCTATCATACATTTTGCCCAGAAGAATTCTTTTTGTTCATTGAGCACCAAAGCATAGTTGTTCAAGCACTTCACATATTCGAGCGAAAAATCAAGATTCTTCTCGTATAGGTATTTCGCCGTTGTGAAATATTGATTCGCTTTCGCATAATCCTTGAGGTAATAATATGTTGTTCCTAGACCTGATAACGTACTCCTTACATAAGGATTATTCTCATTTCCAAATTTCTTTTGTATTTGAAGAGAACGCTGGAATGACTCTTCAGCCTTTCGGATATCATTACGTGACAGACAAATCGTAGCTATTTGGAAATAAGCTTCGGCCTTATCACTCTCTGAAGCATTTAATAATGTATCAGAAAGGATAATATAGGATTCTTTTTCCAAATTCTCATATTGAGAGAGAGCAGCGTAATATTGTCCCAACAACTTATGATATAACAACTTTCCGCCGTCGACTTGTTCTAAAGTCCGTTTACGAGTCTTTACAAGTGCTATAGCCTCGTCCACCTGGCCTTTATCATACAGGACTTTGGCATTGTTCAGGAGATGAGTTACATCCTTGCTTTTCTTTTGAGCCAATGCCAACAGAGGAAGGGAAACTATCAATATGAGGATAATTCGTTTCATAATTGTGAGCCTTATGTTTATCATTTTTGTTTTAATATCTTCTTATCGTACAACTGCACCTTCGCTTTAGGAACAACCTTACCAGCTGCAATCAATAGATTATAATAATCAGTTATCTGATTGTTGTGACGATAACAGTCTTCCATTATCGTACGAAGTTTCATAGCTTCATCAATATTCCCCAACTTAATATACGAGAGGAATAGATTTCGATAGTTGAGCAGCATATCCTCATCATAATCAAGATTGCAAATTCTCAAGATGCTAATAGCCTTCTTATAAGATTCTATGGCTTGATCTATTTTATTTTGTTTTCCTAAATTTGCTGCAATGTGATACAAACACTCTGCATACCTTTTATTGTTTTCACCCTCATGTTCCTTTATATATTGCATGGTTACAGCCATTACAGATATAGAATTCTCGTAATCATGACATTGCTCACTATAATAGGAAGACAAGAGATACATAGGCATATATGCATTTGCATCATCCTCTTTATATGAGTCTTTTTGCAAAGAAAAGGCAGCCCAATAAGCCTGAACTACCTGTGCGTGATATTGCTTAACCTCATAACAATGAGCCAAACTCATAAGACATTGTCCATACCAATGTCTCACTGTAGGATCATTTTTATCTTGAATATACAGATATTGCCCTTTGATCAACGCACTCTCATAGGTTGCTATAGCTTGATCTATATTACTATTTTCCCATTCTTGCCCTAGAGCCCATAGTAGTTCTATATATTCGCTGCTAAATATTCCCATTGTCGTTTCACGTATCTGGAGGGCTTTATGTATATGCTGAATTTTCAACGCTCTATCTCCATCAATCATTTCTAAGCCTGCTGCATAACAATAATGATACAAGTACCTAACAGAATCGTTCTCTGCATTTAGTGTCTCTAATGAGATACCTTGTACATCATGAAATGCATTCATAAAAGCCTCGTCAGACTCAGCATTATACATCCGTAACAACAAATCCTTGACATTGGATACTTGACCCAACGTCGTATGACTGCTTACAACGAAGAGTACAAACAAGAGTAGAAATCTCATACTTTTCACGCATAAAGATTAATAAAAGATGAGAGGTTGCATCGCATACCATTCTCTATACGACACAACCTCAGTTTTTCATCACAATAATGCCAAACTTCGCCATTAGTTCGTCAGAATAACATAGCGATTGGCTATCGGGCCACGATTTACCACTTTTATGGTGAAACGTCCTGTCCACCTAGGCACCCAACTTACGTAACAATCATCTGTGTAGTCTGTATCGCTTGCAATGAGGTTACCATTACCATCATACACATACAGATCCAAATCAGTATCACCATCACCAGAAACAGCGACCTCAGCAAGATAACCAGCTACGAAGTTTATTCGATAGGAATCTGTACGATTAGCATAGACAGTAGTGACACCGCGACGTGGTCCACCCACGGCACCACGATTGGCACCATCCTTCTCTGTCTCAACATTCTTAATCAAAGCCAAGAGATGTTCATCACCATCAGCGAACTCTTTTGCGTCTGCCAAGACCTTGGCAAAGTCAAAGGAAACCTTTTCCTCTTTAGTTGATGATGTCGCAGGAGTTGACGATGTTGCAGGAATTGATGTGTCCTTTTCAGAACCAAATTCCTGCGTCGGAGTCTCAGCCATGATTTCTAAAGCCTGAATCAAGGGTAATGCGCTTTGCTGTGCATAACCATAGCGAATCAGATCGTTGGCCAACTTCAAGGAAGAAAGAGGTGCTGAGACCTCACCTTTCAACTCGTCTTTTGCCTCTTGAGCATGTACACTCACAGACAAGCTCGTTAGCATTAATACTAAAATGAATTTCAAATTTCTCATATGCGTTATTTTAAATGGATTGTACTTCCTTCTTTTACTGATTGGATATTAGAGCTATAGCGAATTTACAAGCCGCAGCAACAATGCATTAGCGACGACGAACTACACGCCCCGCTCCTTTGCAATTATGGCAATTATATGAATGACCATCAAAACCTTGTACATTTCCTGTTCCATGACAAACAGGACATACCACGACGGTTAACTGACCTGCAGCCCTCATTGAGCCATACTTTAGGGTTTGGTTTCTCGCGGCCCTATTTACAAGATCCTTCGAAATTTGCGTAGATTTGTTTACATTTTTCTCAGCAACACGCGTACAGCTACGTAATAATGGTACTGCTTCTTTTGCTACTACACCATATCCACCAGCTTCGACTTTAACAGGCCAATCTACGAATGTGGCCAATACGATGAGTACTACAAATGCTTTCTTGATAAACGATTTCATAAGCAACTAATATTTGATGATTAAAGAATTGATTTTATGATCCATATGACAACGACCAGAAATACTATGATATAGAAGCAACCTATTGGACTGAAATCCTCGTCTTTCTTAGATTCTCCGATTGCGGGATTTGTATTATCCTTGTTCTGGGCTTCTCTCGTGTCTTTGGGTGTCACTATTATAGGTGGCGCCTTAAGCATGGGGGAATTAGCTCTCGGAACTTTTCTTCCATTTTGTGTTAGAACAATAATTCGGCACAAATCACTAGACTTCACAAAAATCTGTGTATTGCGCTTTTCTATGGTATAATTCGCGTCCACTCTCACGCAAATGCTAGAGTTTGTCTGAGTCAAATTTACCCATGGTGCTGCACACGATACATTCCAATCTGCATTTGCCTCTATAGCAATCGATTCGTTGCTTTCTTTTGCATCGAAGAACAGAATTGTTTTAGAAACTTCTAGATAAGTAGGTTGCGGATGATTGAACATAGCATCACCATTACTATTGATCGTTATTTCTTCATTATCATCCAGATTCGTTAGGTGTTGTGATGGTTTGCTCTTCAACCTCTTCAAGATTTCTTTCACACTTTGAGGCCGCTTTGCTCGATCCGTGTTCATCATCCATACCACTAGGCTCTTCATTTCCTCTGAGATACCAGGCATAGACAAAGCTATGTGCTTATCCTTAGACTTATCATCAGAGATATTCGTCCATGTAGGCACGACGTTACAAGTTAGCAGATGGTACACAGTTGCACCAAGAGCATAGAAGTCCGTCCATGGTCCTAACTTATCATAACTGCCGTCCACTTGCTCTGGTGGAGCATACCGATTGGTTAACGCTACTCCCGAGAAAAAGGTAGCTCCCACACCTTGTATATAATCTTTGCTTGCTCCGAGGTCTATCAACTTTAAATAGCCTCTCGATGTCTTCATGATATTGGAGGGCTTTATATCAAGATGCAGCAGCCCTTTGGAATGGATCGCATTCAAGCCATCAAGTATCTGTTTCAGATAATTTCGTACTGTAGTTTCGGCATAAGGCGAACGTTTCTTATTTAGGTAATCCTCTAAATTCGCGCCCATTACGAACTCCATCACATAGTACGCTGTACCATTTTCTTCGAAACAATCGTACACTTTCACCACATGCACATTGCTTATCAGCCTTAGTCGCTCATACTCTTTCTTGAACTTCTCGAGTTGTGCGTAGAAGAGTTCTTCCTGTTCACTACTTGTACTTACCGACACCCCATCTGCTTCACGATAGTTTGCCGTTGTCATAAAAAATTCCTTGATGGCGACCTTCGTATTATGCGCCCCATATACAGCAAGATACGTGATTCCGAAGCCACCCGATGAAAGGTGGCTTCGGACTAAATACTTACCATTGAGTACAGTTCCTATGGGAAGTGTAGAATCTTTGACTGACATGATTAGTTCAAGCGGTTATAAGTAATCGTTTCTTTTTTACCATCGTCATCAGTAGATTCCGTCACATATTTGTTGTCCTGCAACATGATGATGCGTTCGGTTGAAGCCTCAAGCAAATTTGACTGGAGTTCTTTTGCAAATGCTTTTGAGTATTCATCCAAATCACTTCCTGTGAGTTCGCCCAAGAAAGAATCATCTGATGGATCGAAGTACTTCACGCTTGTAACCTTTACATCGGCAGTGGAGGGAGATGAAACGATTTCTTTTTCTCCATTTACTTTCCATTCGCCACTACTTTTATAGTTAATCATCACTTTCATACGAACTTTTGTCCCATCTATTTCCGTTTCTTGAGAACAAGATATATTAGCCGTTGATGTAAACGTTCCATCCGCATTGTTCGTATCCACGCCATCATAAACGACTTCTGCTCCATCTGTGGTTGTCATGCTCTTACTATAGCGCCATGATCCGACCACTTGATCCTTCGTGCTTTGACAAGCGGTAAATCCTATCAAAGCTACTACGATTGCAATAAATGAGTAAAATACGTGTTTCATATTGAGTTGATTTAGATAGTTAATTTAATTCGTTTCTTATGTCAAGAGAATGTAACCCTTACCGCCATGTGCCCTCTTCGATAACGGAAATTTGTTTCCCATTTTTGAATTTACACTTTTGGTATGTATGATTATTGAAATACCACGTTCCTATTCCATTACGCTCACCATTTCTATAATTACATTCTAAAGAGCCCGCGTAATGTTTACGTTTTTCTTTCGGCCAATATTCTGTGCCAGAACCACTCATAAAGCCATCTTCATAATTACCTTTGTACATCCATGTTCCATCGCTAAGAGTGTAAGTTCCCTGCCCATTGAATAGTCCATTTTTTATATCACCCTCGTAGGTACCACTGCCATCTGTTATTCTCCCATGACCATCCATTATTTGATCAGAAGAAATTGTTCCATTGAAGTAATCACCATCACGATATTTTAGAAGTCCATTGCATTCTCTTCCACTGATTGTGCCTGAGAACGACTCTCGGATGTCATCTTCTGCATAGTGTATGGTACGCTGGCCATTTGGAACTTCCCATCTGGTTCTTGCGTACCTCTGCCCGTCAATAATACAATACACATTGGCAGGACTTTTTGAATCTACGTACCAATCCGTTGTACTTTGCGCCATGGCTTCTAAGTTGTTATTTTGAGATACATTTCCAAATGCTTTTCCATTTCCAAATAGTAGTGCGAGTCCAATCGGCACAACGATCCAGAATATGATCCACATGATGTTATTGCCGTTATGATCTGATTGTGTAGCAGTGCCTTGGCCATATTGGTTGTCTTGGCTTTCGCCTTCGGCAAAGAATAGTAACACATTCCAGAATGGGACGAACATCCATGCGCCCGATTTGCCTAAATCGTGGCAGCGCTTGGCACATTGTGCATAAAGAAACAAAAAGAGGGCTGCAGTAAATGAAAGGAAAACAATGATGTAATTGTCTAATCCATACTCTATGCCATCTGCCATTAAAGCGAACACTGCAAACCACGCGACGAAACCTGCTACATATGAAAGGAACAACTGCAGACGTCCTATTCTTCCCTTGGAGGAGAACGGACGGAAAGAGTCTCTGACTTGCCAATCTTCAGCAGCTACGTTTTCGTTTCCTCTGGCATTGTTAGTGCTATTCTCTCTGGCATTGTTACTCCTATCCTCTTCGTTATTCTGCAAGACATCTTCGGCACGATCTACCTTATCTTGTGTCGCAGACATTCCATGCGAATTGATATATGCTAATGCCTCATTAAAGCTGACACGGAATAATTCGCTATACCTCCGTGCTAAGAGGATTTTAGAGTAATCTCCTTGAGAATCTGAGTTATCCGAATGCGAGGGGGCCTCTACAATGGTATTCTCGGAAACATTTGTAGTGCTAGGATGGCCTTGATTCTTATCATTGTATGGCGTGTTCGCTGCAGTTATTTCTGCTGCGTTATTACCCTCAAGATTAGCCTTAAACTCACGTACAGTCTGCGTACGCTTCCTCACGCTCGGTCGCATAGCATCTTCCACCACCTTTATCAAGTTTTCAGGTACATGCTTAGCATGAAGCTCATCATCCAAGAGGTCTTCATCGCTTACGAGTTCGGACGCTGCGGGAGGAGTTTGACCCGTGAGGAGTTTATAGAGAGTGGCACCGAGAGCGTAAACGTCGATAGTGGGACGAAATTCTCCGCTTTTGGCTTGATTGCTTTGCTCTATTGGGGCATAGCCTGCGGTACCGAGACCGATATTGGTAGAGGTCTCGGGCTGTCCATTGGCATCGTAATGCTTGCTCAGTCCGAAGTCGATCAAGAAGATGTGGCCATCACTTGCTCGACGCATGATGTTGCCTGGCTTGAGGTCGAGGTGAAGCATGTGGTGCTGCTCATGCATATAGATGAGTGCATCGGCTACAGACTTGATGATGCTTACGGCTTCATCAGGGCTTACGGGGTTGGACTTGATATAATCGTTGAGGTTCTGTCCCTCGACGTAGTCCATCACATAGTAGAACGTGCCGTTCTCGCTGAAGAGATCGGTCACGCGCACAATGTTGGGATGTTCAAGGCGAGAAAGGTTTTTAGCCTCTTTCTGAAACTTGTTGCAATAGTTGTACGACAGGCTTCCTTCTGTCATGCCCGTTAAGCTACCATCGTCTCCACGCGAGTTGACCTCCTTCATGAAGAACTCTTTGATGGCAACTTTTTTGCCAAGATGCACGTGCTCGGCAAGGTAGGTAATGCCGAAGCTACCTTGTCCTAAGACACGCTCTATTTTGTATGCGCCCTCACGCAGGAGGGTGCCTATTGCTAGTTGTTGCATATGCTTTTATTTTTTAGGTTGTTGTTGGGGAATATTCTTTAAGTTCGCATTTTTTAGATTTATCTTTAAAGAATCCAACTGCTTAGTCGCCTGTTGCACATTATCTAATGACTTATCGAGGCTTTTCTGCCATGCTGGTTTGGCACCACTCTTTGCTAAGAAGTAGACTATCACGATGCCTACGATAAAGGTTAGTATTTCACCAAGACCTTTTCTCTTTTCTCTTTTCTCTGACATAATTATTTGTTAGGCTTAGACGTTTTCTTTTCTTCCTTGGGAGTATCTTTTCCTTTCTTGAACATTTCACCGACAATACGTTCGCTTGCATTTGCATCCCGATTGCCATTTACGCTCGTTTGTGGTTTTCCCTGGTCGGTGGGTTTGATGGGGGTGCTAGACTCTCTCGATCTAACGGGTTTATTGTCCAATGTCTGCAATTGTCTTTCGGTAGAAGTTGGTGCGGACGTTGCACCTTGAGAGGAAGCAGCCTGTAGAGATGTGTCCTTTTTGGCTGCACCACTATCATTCTTCTCTGCGAAGCGAACTTTGGAAGAGTCAATCTTGACGCTATCGGGCTTCGCGCTCTCTTTCGTTTCGTTTTTGTTTGCGAGAAGAACATACGATACACCTGCAGCAATAATGACCAATAGCAATGCTACTAATAACCAAGGCAACAGATTGCGACGTTTAGGCTGTCGCGGAGTGGTTGAGGGAGAAGGATCGGCTGAGGAAGAAGTGGCAAAATCAGGATTTACCAAAACGCCTTGGGGCTCTTGCGACCGAGCAGGAATAGGCTTCGGAGCAGGATTGGCGCCTACGACCTTCTCGATATGGATAAGGTGCGCCGTGTGGTTGTCTTTATTCTCCTCTGTCACGCTGCGAAGCATTTCGAGCTTTTCCACGTCTGTGGTGTTTGGCTTGGTGATGATGTTGAGAATGTTGTCGTCGGTGGACTGCTCGAGCATGCCATCGGAGCACATGTAGAAGTAGTCGCCCGGCTGAATGTCGGTAAGGTGAGCAATATCGGCTCTGGCGCGTTGCTCCTGACAAGGCTGCATGGCACGCGTGATAACGTTTTTCTGCGGATGGTGCAGTGCCTCCTCTTCTGTGATCTCGCCTATCTTGACAAGGTCGTTGACGAGCGAATGGTCTTGCGTACGGAATACGATGTGTGCAGAGACCTGCTCCGTAGCTGGGCGCAATTGATAAACGCGGCTGTCGCCGATGTGAGCTACTGTAGCACCCTCTGCGTGCAAGCAAAGGAAGGTAAGCGTGGTGCCCATCTTACGTTCGGCCCCGTCGTCCTTAGCGTCGAGCGCATCGTAGGCTGCAGAGAGAGCCTGGCGGAAGAGGTCATCGCTAAGCGGTTCGTTAGGATTCCACTGGCTAAGGATTGTGCGACTCAGTTGCTCACACACCGTGGCAGAAGCCACCTCTCCTTTCTCATGTCCGCCCATTCCGTCGCAGAGTACGAACAGACGATCGTCTGCCGTAGACTGACCTAAGGCAGGGAAGAGTGAGTCTTCTTGATTGGCTCGCTTTCCAAGCTCTTGCAGGCTATATGCTTTAATTTGATATTTCATTCGTAGGTATTGATTATATTCTAAAAGTTAACTCCGTGCCGCCCATCTTGATGCGGTCGCCATCCTTGAGAATGAGTTGATCAAACTTATCGATAAGCGAACCATTGAGATAAGACGGATTCTTGTTTTCTCCGTTCTTCAATAAATGCACGATTCGTCCGCTTTGGCTGAACACTTCTATGATGGCATGACTGCGACTCATGGTGCGATCAGCGGTCTCCACCTGTATGGAGGCTGTCGACGTGGTGGCTTTCCGTCCGATGGTGTTGGTGCCCTGTCGCAACTGATAGCTTCTGCCCATCGTATCGATGAGTCTTCCTATCACTGCTCCAGGAGCTGGGCCTATCTGGGTTTCACCTTCTCCGCCCGACGGGGCTTGACCAAAACAAGTGCGAGTTTCCTCACCATTACTCTGTGGGCTGCCCGTGTTTCCATATTGTGTTTCCTCGCATGAGTTTGTGGGGGGCACATAGCGTTGACATTGGCCTACGATGTGCTTCTCCTTACACACAGGACAGGTAAACGAAGCCGCATTGATATTCGGAGCATTATTTAGGCGAAGTATCTTACCACAGGTAGGGCATTTTATTTTTATTATATCCATTTATCTAATAAGTTAAGGATGGTCCTATTACCATCTCATCACGGGCATATTGTTGGGAAATCTGCCCCACATCACAGGGTGCTGCTGATTGCCCGACTCTCTGCTGACCTTGGCACTGACGTAGTTGAAGAGTTCCTTGGCCGTGATGACACGATCGTGGTTGGCATCAGCACCACCGCGCAACCCGTGCTGCAGGGCATAGGTGAAAAATCCGTTGGTCATCCGCGGGTTTTCGATCGATACTTCATTGCTTCGGCACGAGAGGAAGAGCATAACGTTGCTATCCTTTTTCACGCCTCCGCTCCGACGCCCCGAGTTGCTATTCTGGCGCATAGCTCCCGCGAAACAAGCATCGGCAAAGATCATCTTGTTGCGGCTCTTGCATGCCGCCATAGCCGAATAGATGCTTCCATAATCGAGTATGCCGTCGTAGCAAACGAAGCCTCCCGGCACACCGTGTCCGCTGAAGAACATGACCACAATATCATTCGTGGTAGCCTTTGCAGTCATTCCTCGCAAGGCAGCTTTGACTGTAGAGAGCCGAGCTTGACTATTGATGAGGAGCGAAGTCTGAGCACGACGATTCTGCTGATACACCCACTGCATGGTGGCAGCATCGTTGTGAGGCAGGCGAAGGTCGTTCTGTCGGCCGGGATAGTCGGATATACCTACCGAGAGCAGATAGATCTTCGCCTCGCCCTGCAAAGGTATAGTAGCCAATAGTAAGAACGCTAAGAGCCACGTCCTTACGGTGGAACTATGCATTTTGGAGATCAGCATCGTTGTCGTAGTCTGGCAGATTATCGTTCATGGCGTAATGCTCCTGCTGCATCATCTCCTGCTGGGGATCACAAGCATTCTGGAATTCTTGCATCTGAATATTATCGTTGGAAACGTCGTACACCTCTCCTTCGTCAATCTGCTGGTTTTGATTGTAATCCACGAATGCTACATCTGCCACACCATCATAGTCAACATCAATCACAGCACCTATATACTGACCATCAGTGAGCACGGTTGTCTGTATCATATTGCCATCATCGCCCGGCACTTCGTATACACCAAGCACCTGAACTTGATTGTCGTCTGCACCCATATCGTTGCTTGCAGTATGCAGATTGGGATCGTCTTCCATTACGGGGTCGGCACCACCAGCGTGTGAATAGTCTGTTTCACCATTAGGTGCCACCTCATCGATAGTAGGATTGACTTCGTGTGGGGCTTCTGTTTCGGGCTGAGGCTGATTGGCTTCTTGATCGTCTTGAGGATCTGCCGTAGCCTCAACTTCCTGCGATTCTGTAGCATTTTCCGCCATTTGATGATTGTTCTCCTCCTGTTGGTTATTAGCTTCATCATCTACCGCGGCTTCCGCGACCAATGTCGCTCCACTGCCCACAGCTGCACCTGCCGCGGCTGCTCCAGCTATGGCTACACCACTCTTTCCGCGTGCCTTTTTCTTAGGCTGTTCGGTCGTTTCAGCGGTTGATGTTGCTTGCTTTGCCTGATTATTATTGCTCTGAGGCTGACTGATGATTGTTTCTTCGTTGTTCATTGTTTTATGTTTTTAGAGGTTTTTGATACCGCAAAGTTAGGCTGCATGCTGCAAGTTGTCAAGCAATCTGCAGGTGTTTGTAGCAAATGCCCGAGTTATTGTACGAAGCGTCAGTGAGTGTACTTACATCCGCATGAGAAGCACTGCTTATTATACTCTATGTTTCGATACGGGATGGTGCCGAAAGGCCTGCCACACTTAGGGTTAGGGCATCGGTATTTCTTAGCAAGTTCTTCATTAAGGTCGTGTATCTGCTGAGCTACGCTTCCTTCTACTGAACCTTTGTAGAAAAAGTATACTGCCAAGGCAAGCGCACCCAACACAATGATGATACGTATTCCTCCATCGATACTAGGAATCAAGCCTACACACACACCAAGTAGCGACAAGATGCCTTGCAAGCGCTGCTGATTGGCACGTTTTGAAGCCCTATTCTGAATGTCAAGCACTTGCTGCTCATATTCATCCCATACCGCCTTTAGGGGGACTAGAGAGAATGTTGGAACGTCTTTCGCAGGCCGAGGAACTGAGCCCTGTGCCGGAGCAGGAGTCCCCATCACCAATTGCAGTATCTGCTGCAAGGGCAAGAGGAAGCGGTCTCTGCCCAGCTCTATACGGCTTGTCGGCACCACGGCCTTGCTAAACACTTGGTTGCCGTCCACATAGGTATCATTCTGCAGATTCAGGTTCTCGATGTTGATGCTACCGCCATTGATCAAGATACGACAGTGCTTACGACTGACCGAAAGGGGAACAGTGCCCACTTGTCCGATATAGAACTCACGACCATTGTCTACTCTGCAGTGAAGACGACGCGCGCCTTCTTCTCTTCCGACGAGGATTTCCATGCTGATCTCATTCTGGTTTGTTCGTGACTACTGGAGTTGCATACGAGGGAAGCATCATCTTCAACTGTTTGAGCGCTTCCTTGGAAATGCCCAGTCTGAAAGCGAAGTTCACGCCATCAGTAAGCATCAGGCTTTGCTGCAGGGGCATCACGCGGTAGATGAAGCTAATGTTCACAATGAAGCGTTTGCCCACGCGCACAAAGATAGCGGCACGCTCGCGAAGGCTTTCGCTTACGAGTTGCTGCATACGGCTTAAGTTCATACAAATGGACACTTTCTGCTTGTTGATAAGAACGATATTGGTGTAATTGCCATCTCCCTCCATATAGACTATTTTGGAGCCATCGAGACGAATCAGTTCATCACGAGTGTTAATGCAAAAGATTCTGCTATTCATAGATGTATAGAAGTAAAAGTCGCTGTTACGAGATAGTCCTATCCATATAGGTACGGGCTCTCTGTGTTCACGCAACGGCTGAATTAGTATTCAAGATTCTTGGCATAAGAAAAGCGTGGTACCATTGCCCATTGCCGAAATAGAGGTTGTGGAAGAGACCTATTCAGTATGCAACAGACAATAGCCCACGCTTGTAGAGAGGTAAATTGCGAATATAACACACGTTTGCCCCACGCCACCTTTACAGGGAGGGCGTGAGGAACGTATACAATGATACCAATGTACGCGTGAGCGATATTGTACCGTATGTCTTACTGAATATCGAAACTTCCACATTTCTATTTCAAGACAACGTTCAATACGCTCATTCTTTGGAGTTTTCACAGCAGATGGTCGTTACGATCTGCTCCAACTCTAAGCGCAAAATTAAGCATTATTTTCGACAAACAAACTTTTTGCCATTTTTTTTGTTTGTTCAGACTATATAATGCTCTTGGGGGGGCAGTCTGTTGCACAGCATTGGTGGCGGAGCGTGACTTTGGATAGTATGGTTAGCAAAGGGGCGCAGGCTGACCGAAGGAGTCTCAGGGATAGAGGTAAAAAGGGCACTGAGCGAGGTAGCTACTGAATGATCTTACTTCCACAAATCTATTTCACAACCTCTACTCAGCGCCCTACCGCTATGTGTGCGAGTAATCTCCACCGGGGAGGAATTACTTCTTGGTCACTGTGCCACGACGGGTATCGAGTTTCCAGGTGCCAAGCGACGTCTTAACCACGTAAATGCCTTTTTGGGCAGAGATCAGTCGAGCCTTCATGCCCATGAATGAGTAGGAACCGTCGCTGAGGCGCTCCACGGTATATCGGCCAAGGGGAGTGTTGATCACGATGCTTCCCGACCGACTGCTTACCACTCCGTAGGTCGTGCCAGAGGGTGCACTGGTGAGTTTCTGCTTCAAGTCTTGCAGGGCGGTCTGCAGTGTGACGTTCGTCTTTTCGTGGTCACGAGTGTTGCTATTGGCATAGGTTGCGGTGCAAGCAGTTGCTGCGAGCACGAGCGAAAGAATCATCTTTTTCATTTTCTTTAGTTTTTAATATTTGGGGTTCTTTATTTGTTTTGACGCTGCAAAAGTACACGGCTCGCTGTGCTGGTGCAAACTTATAGACAATACTTGTACAAGATGCCCCGTTTATTGTACGACTTGTGCTGATGGAGCGATTTTACTAAAGGCGGATTGCTTCATTCGCCTGCTCGCCCGCATTCCGTTCTTATTACTGAATCTTGTCAATTACTTCCGCTGCACAGGTTTGCACGTTCTGACTTCAGTTTTGCCTCGCGCACGCGCGCACGTCAAAGAGTTTCTACCTCGTTTAGGGCTATTGCCTACACTAATCATTCATATCTATCTGATTATCACCATTCTCAGCAGTGTAAGATAGGGTAGATTGCCGTCACTCTGCCGTCACTCTGCCGTCACTTTGGCTATCGCTTGCACTGAACTACTGGATTGTATGAGAGCGAAAAAATTAAGTGTGGGAAGCGGAAAAATTAGGTATGGGAAGAGAAAAAATTAAGTATGGGAAGCGGAAAAATTTGGTATGGGAAGAGATCGTGCAGTCAAAGAGCATGAGTGTAGGGAGCAATCTTCACTGCCTACACTCTGTAAGAAGCTGAGTATCAAGGATTTGCTACAAATAAGTGCAAGATGTACGGATAAATGCCTATAAACTTACTGTAACGCGCGTACACGTGCGCGAACATTAATAATTCATCTCACCCAAACGCGCGAAGCGCAATTAACAAACAATTAATGTTCAATTAACGGCTATTAATGTTCAAAACGCGCGAAGCGCAAGATAGGCGGCTCGGAAGTACAAAGGGAAAAACAAGCTTTTTCCTTTGTAATGCATTCGGTTTGCACTAACTTTCGCTTCGCGCAAGTTAGGCGGCGGCTCGGAAGTACAGAGGAAAAAACAAGCTTTTTCCTTTGTACTTCTCTCGCCTTGCACTAACTTTTCTTCGGCAAGTTAGGCGGCACCTCAGCATTGCAAAGCAAAAAACGAGTTTTTTCCTTTGCAATGCATTCGGTTTGCACTAACTTTGCACCCAAAACAATAAAAATACAACGAATGAACGTTTTAGAACTCAGCGAACAAGAGATACAGCGCCGCAACTCCCTAGAGGAATTGCGCAAGTTGGGCATCAACCCCTACCCTGCTGCCGAATACAAAGTAGACGCTTACAGCGACGATATTAAGGAGAACTTCAACGAAGAAGAAAAACGCGAAGTTTGCATCGCAGGACGTCTGATGGGTAAACGCATCATGGGTAAGGCAAGCTTTGCCGAACTGATGGACTCTAAGGGACGTATCCAAGTGTACATCACCCGCGACGACATTTGCCCCGACGAAGACAAGACTTTCTACAACACCGTATTCAAGAAACTGCTCGACTTGGGCGACTTCATCGGTGTGAAGGGCTTCGTGTTCCGCACACAGACGGGCGAAATTTCTGTTCACGCTCAAGAAATCACACTTCTCTCAAAGAGCCTTAAGCCTCTGCCCGTAGTGAAAGAGAAGGACGGCGTGACATACGATGCATTCAATGATCCTGAGCTCCGCTACCGCCAGCGCTACGTCGACCTGCTAGTCAACCCCGGCGTGAAGGACATCTTCCTAAAGCGTACACAGGTGATTAAGACCATGCGCGAGTATTTCGACGAGAATGGCTACACAGAGGTAGAAACTCCTATCCTGCAGCCCATCCCCGGCGGTGCAAGCGCACGTCCGTTTATCACTCACCACAATTCGCTCGACATCGACCTCTACCTCCGTATCGCTACAGAGCTTTACTTGAAGCGCTTGATCGTGGGCGGATTCGAGGGCGTATATGAGATCGGTAAGAACTTCCGCAACGAGGGTATGGACCGTAGCCACAATCCTGAGTTCACCTGCATGGAACTCTACGTGCAGTATAAGGACTACAACTGGATGATGTCGTTCACAGAGAAACTCTTGGAGCGCATCTGTGTGGCTGTAAATGGTAAACCCGAAAGCGTGGTCGACGGTAAGACGATTAGCTTCAAGGCTCCCTTCCGCCGTCTGCCCATCCTTGAAGCCATCAAGGAGAAAACTGGCTACGACCTCAACGGAAAGAGCGAAGACGAGATCCGCGACATCTGCAAGAAGCTCAACATGGAGATCGACGATACCATGGGCAAGGGTAAGCTGATCGACGAAATCTTCGGCGAGTTCTGCGAAGGCACTTATATCCAGCCTACCTTCATCACCGACTACCCCATCGAGATGTCGCCGCTTACGAAGAAGCACCGCGACAATCCTGCGCTGACGGAGCGTTTCGAGTTGATGGTCAATGGTAAGGAACTTGCCAATGCTTACTCCGAGCTCAACGATCCGATCGACCAAGAGGAGCGTTTCCAAGACCAGCTCCGCCTCTCTGAAAAGGGCGACGACGAGGCCATGTTTATCGACCAAGACTTCTTGCGCGCACTGCAGTATGGCATGCCTCCCACCTCGGGTATCGGTATCGGCATCGACCGACTGGTGATGCTCATGACAGGTCAGACTCAGATACAGGAAGTGCTCTTCTTCCCACAGATGCGTCCGGAGAAGAAGGCTCCTCGCGATAAGGCCGACAAGTACGTAGCAGCTGGCATTGCCGAAGAACTCGTACCTATCCTCCAGAAGGTGGGCTACTACCTCGTGAGCGACCTCAAAGACGTAAAGGCTCAAAAGATCCAGCAGCAGATAGGCGAAGTGATTAAGAAGTTCAAGCTCGACATCACGAAGCCCAGCGTGCAGGATATCGAGGGCTGGAAGATCTAGTTAATTTGCTAATATGGCAATATGCTAATATGACAATATGCTAATATGGCAATATGCTAATGGGCTAGCGCTT
Source organism: uncultured Prevotella sp. (assembly GCA_937898715.1). Taxonomy (GTDB): domain Bacteria; phylum Bacteroidota; class Bacteroidia; order Bacteroidales; family Bacteroidaceae; genus Alloprevotella. Next base: position 46,153 of record CALEKA010000120.1, on the reverse strand, counting down.
GAGAATGTGGCAGAGAACTCTTAACACATTGCTAGGCGAAGCACATTAAAATATAGTCAGGCGAAGCATATTGGCATATTAGCACATTGGCAGGCGAAGCACATTAGCATATTGGCACATCGCCAGGCGAAGCACATTGGCATATTAGCACATTGCCAGGCGAAGCACATTAGCATATTGGCATATTAGCACATTAGCACATTGCCAGGCGAAGCATATTGGCATATTGGCACATTGCCAGGCGAAGCACATTAGCATATTGGCATATTAGCATATTAGCATATTAGCATATTAGCATATTAGCACATTGACATTGGCATATTAGCACATTGACATTGGCATATTAGCACACATATTCGTGGCTTACGATTTAGGAAACATAGCAGTGATGGGAAGTGGCTCGTGGGCCACTGCCATAGCAAAGATGCTACTCGAAAGAGTGGAGCATCTGCATTGGTATATCCGTAGGCAAGACGCCATCGACGACTTCATACGTACGGAGCACAACCCTTCCTACCTTACGAGCGTACATTTCGACACCTCGCGCATTACCTTCTCGACCGATATCAACGAGATAGTGCGCGCATGCCGCACGCTCGTGTTCGTCACCCCTTCACCCTATCTCAAGAACCACCTGCGCAAGCTCAAGGTGAAGCTCCACGACAAGTTCATCATCACAGCCATCAAAGGCATCGTGCCCGATGAAAATCTGGTCTGTTCAGAGTTTTTCCGACAAATATACAATGTGCCCGACGACAATCTTGCCGTGCTCGGTGGTCCGAGCCATGCCGAAGAAGTGGCGCTCGGCCGACTCACCTACCTCACCGTAGGATGTGCCGACAATGAGAAGGCACGTGCATTTGCCGAGACCTTGGCTTCAAGCTATGTGAAGACCAAGACCTCATACGACGTGATCGGTATAGAATACGCCTCCGTGCTCAAGAACGTCTATGCCATAGCAGCGGGCATCTGCAACGGACTGAAATATGGCGACAACTTCCAGAGCGTGCTCATGTCGAATGCCGTGCAGGAGATGAACCGCTTCCTGCGAGCCGTCTACCCCATCGACCGCCAGATCTACGACAGCGTCTACCTGGGCGACCTCCTCGTGACGGGCTATTCCAACTTCTCACGCAATCGCGTGTTTGGCACGATGATAGGCAAGGGCTACAGCGTGAAGTCGGCACAGATCGAGATGGAGATGATAGCCGAGGGCTATTATGGCACCAAATGCATGAAAGGCATCAACCGCCTTTACCACGTCAACATGCCCATCCTCGACGCCGTCTACAACATCCTCTACGAACGCATCTCGCCCACCATCGAGATTAAGCTGCTCACCGACTCATTTAGATAAGAATATACTTTTCGAGCCGCGATTGCCATACAAAGAGAATTGTCAACATTCAGAAGATTTATAACAGATATCAGTATGCTCCACACAGAAGAAAAATACATAAGCCTGCTGACTGACTTCGGTTTCAAACGCATCTTTGGCACGAAGCCCAATAAGAGTCTGCTCATAAGTTTTCTCAATTCCCTATTTGATGGCGAGCAGGTGATAAAGAACGTGAAGTATCTCAATAGCGAGCATGTGGGAGATGTTTTTACCGAGCGTAAAGCCATCTTCGATGTCTATTGCGAGAATGAGAAAGGCGAGAAGTTTATTGTAGAAATGCAAAACGCCTATCAGACTTTCTTCAAAGACCGATCACTCTACTACTCCACCTTCCCGATACGAGAGCAAGCGCCCAAAGGCGATGAATGGAATTTCAAGTTAGAACACGTATACGTCGTAGCACTACTCAACTTCGACATGAAAGAAGATGCTTTCGATGAGAATAGCATCAACCATGACGTAGGCCTTCTTGACAAGAAGACACACAAAGTGTTCAACAACAAGCTCACATTTAAGTATGTAGAAATTGCCAAGTTCAGCAAAAAAGTAGACCAACTCCATACACTTTATGACAAGTGGCTCTTTATTCTGAAGAACCTCTCACGCCTCGATAGCCAGCCCGAGAGGCTACGCAATGAAGTATTCAATAGACTTTTCAAAGAAGCCGAAATAGCTCAGTTCAACAAGGCCGAACTAAAAGAATACGAAGACAGCCTAAAAGCCTATCGAGACATCAAGAATTCCTTGGACTCTGCCGAAGAGAAAGGATTTCAAAGAGGCATTGCTGAAGGGAAAATACAAGGCATTGCTGAAGGGAAAATACAAGGCATTGCTGAAGGGAAAATGCAAGGCATTGCTGAAAAAGCAAAGAGCATTGCTACAAAACTAAAGCAAGCAGGAATGCCCATCAAAGAGATAGCGAGCATCACAGGATTGAGCATTGAGGAAATTCAGAATAGCTAAACAGATCTAACCAAAGCGACCTTGCTGCACAATGGTGCACCACAGCGTCGCTTTGGTTCTCTTTTTCACCGCCAAGAGCCCAAGCCGTGACAAAAACCGCCAAAAACAGATACTAATCACTATTTTGTAGGCAAAAACTTGGCTAAGCCCAATAAAAAGAAGTACTTTTGCATACAAAATCAAGACTTGTTACGCAACAAATAAATAATCAATATGTCCTCTACAAAGAAAATCAAGACCGCGCTGGTATCCGTGTTCCATAAAGACGGATTAGAAGAGCTCCTTGCCAAGCTTCACGAAGAAGGTGTGCAGTTCCTCTCAACTGGCGGCACACAAAAGTTTATCGAATCATTGGGCTACCCCTGTCAGAAGGTTGAAGACGTGACCACATACCCCTCAATCTTGGGCGGACGCGTGAAGACCCTTCACCCCAAAATATTCGGCGGCATCCTCGGACGTCGCGAACTTGAAGAGGACCAAAAACAGATGGCTCAGTACGAGATTCCCGAAATCGACCTCGTCATCGTAGACCTCTATCCCTTCGAACAAACCGTGGCAAGCGGTGCAAGCGAAGCCGACATCATAGAGAAGATCGACATAGGCGGCATCTCACTCATCCGTGCTGGAGCAAAGAACTTCAAAGACGTGGTAATCGTACCCTCAAAGGCTCAGTACAAGCCCCTGCTCGACATCATTACAAAGAATGGAGCTCAGACCGAACTCGAGGAACGTCGCTGGTTTGCCACCCAAGCTTTCGGCGTAAGCAGCCACTACGACACCGCTATCCACAATTGGTTTGAAAAATAATTAGCACACAATCACACAGTATATGGGATTCTTTTCAAAGTTTTTCTCCTTTACGCAAGAGTTGGCTATCGACCTCGGTACAGCCAACACCATCATCATAGCCGATGGCGAAATAGCCGTCAACGAGCCTTCGGTGGTGGCACTCGACGCTCACTCTGAAAAAATGATTGCAGTGGGCGAAGAGGCTAAACGCATGTATGAGAAGACTAACAACCAAATACGCGTAATCCGCCCCCTGCGCGACGGCGTAATCGCCGACTTCAACGCTTGCGAGCAAATGATGCGCGGACTGATCAAAAAAGTTCACTCTGGCAAGCGCCTCTTCTCTCCCTCACTCCGCATGGTAATCGGCGTGCCGAGCGGCTCAACAGAAGTAGAGCTACGTGCCGTACGCGACTCAGCAGAGCATGCTGGCGGACGCGACGTGTTCCTGCTCTACGAACCTATGGCTGCTGCTATCGGTATCGGTATCGACGTCAATGCTCCCGAAGGCAACATGATCGTTGATATAGGTGGCGGTACTACAGAGATTGCCGTGATCTCACTGGGCGGCATCGTATCAAACAATTCCATCAAGATGGCTGGCGACGACTTCACTAGTGACATCAAGGAATACATGAGCCGTCAGCACAACGTGCGCGTGAGCGAACGTATGGCTGAGCGCATCAAGCTCAACGTGGGTGCTGCACTGACCGACCTGCCCAATCCGCCCGAAGACTATCTCATCCACGGACCTAACCGCATCACTACAATGCCTATGGAAGTGCCCGTATGCTATCAAGAGATTGCACACTGTCTCGAAACTTCAATCGCAAGAATCGAACAAGCCGTGGTCAACGCATTGGCAAGCACTCCTCCCGAACTCTATGCCGACATTGTGAAGAACGGTATCTACCTCACTGGTGGTGGAGCACTGCTTCGCGGACTCGACAAGCGCTTAAGCGATAAGATCAACATCCCCTTCCACGTGGCTGAAGATCCATTGCTCTGCGTAGCCAAGGGTACAGGCATCGCTCTGAAGAATGTGGAAAACTTCACCTTCTTGATGAGATAAGTTGCATTCTCACTACCAAGGCTTTCATACGCCACAACTCTACACTCCAGGTCTCTACACTAAGACCATACATTACTCCTATTATATATATATGTAAATATATAAGGCATTTTCGCGGCCACCCCTCCCTTCTCTATGCATGGGGGAAGGGTGGCCGCGAAACTGACATGAATAGATAGAGTATATGGTAAATAGAGAACAAGGCAAATAGAGAACAAGGTAGACACACACAGATCGTACAACACAACACCGCAATTCTGCCATCGTGCAGTCCATTCTATGCACAACAACCTAATAGACTTCATACGCAAGTACTGCTATATCTTCCTATTCGTACTGCTCGAAGCAATCAGCATGATACTGCTCTTCCGCTTCAATAGCTATCAAGGAAGCGTATGGTTTAGCGCAGCCAACTCCGTGGCAGCAAGCATCAATAGCACCTATTCCAACATACTTAGCTACTTCCAGCTGCAACAAGTCAACCAAGAACTCACAGCGCAAAACATAGCCTTGCAGCGAGAAACCGAACACTTGCGACAATCGCTCATAACAGCCACCAAAGACACCACCATCACTGAGAAACTCATGCGCGAAAAACTTTTAGGCTACAATATGGTGCCAGCCACCGTCGTTTCCAACAGCGCAGAGCGAAACAACAATTACCTGGTGATCGACCGCGGTGAAAAAGATGGCATACGCCCAGAAATGGGAGTCGTAGGCGGCGGAGGCGTTGTAGGCATCGTCTATCTGACAGGGCCACACTATTCATTAGTCATCCCCGTAACCAACCGCAAGTCGAGCATCAGCTGCCGCGTGAGAGGACAAAACTATTTTGGCTACCTACAGTGGGACGGCAGAAGCATGCTCAGTGCCTACGTTGACGACGTGCCACGCTATGCCAAAGTAAAGATTGGACAAGCTATCGAGACAAGCGGCTATTCTGCCGTATTTCCACCAGGAATCTTCGTCGGACGCGTACGCACTATCCGCAATTCTGCCGACGGACAGTCTTACCGACTCGACGTAGCCTTAGGAACCAACTTTGCCAACCTGCGCGACGTGCTCGTAGTGACTACACCCTACAAAGCAGAGATCGATACGCTTCAAGTGCACGCACAGCAAGCTGACGAAGCTTCACTCAATACGACTGGCTCATAACGTCTCAGAGTTTCCTCCCCCCACGCCATTGACTACTCTTTAATGAGAAATAGGAAAAAACCAAGGCCAGTCATCTTATCAAACTTCTCTAAAACTCACGCAACGTGTTCCAAACCATCATATCACGCACAGGGTGGTTCATCTCGCTCGTACTACTTCAAGCACTGGTGTTCAACCACGTACACATCTTCGGATATGCCACACCTATGCCCTACGTATACTTCCTCTTAATCCTGCCAAGCGATACACCGCGCTGGCTCTATGTAGTACTTGGATTTGCATTAGGACTCTGCATTGATATCCTTACCACCACCCCTGGTATCGCCTCAGGCGCCATGTGCCTGCTGGGCTTGCTCACCCCTCTCTATCTACGTATATTCTCACCAGCCGACAACAACGATGCATTCATCCCCTCCAAGCATTCTATGGAGTGGAACAGCTTCGCTAAATACATATTCCTCAGCGTACTGACCTACTGCATCGTATTCTTCATCCTTGAGGCCTTCTCCTTCTTCGACTGGCAGATACTACTCATCAATATCGTGGGTAGCACCTTGCTCACCACACTTTTTGTCGTGGCCATGGAGCTTATACGCAGCAAGTAGTCCTATGCCGACAAAAGAAGCATAACTTCTCCTATAGCGCACTTACAGCCCACCCCACACACACAATCATCGTCATTCTCTTATCCTATCATAACGGCTTTGATGAAACCCAATAACTTTGAAATACGCAAGTTTGTTATCGGTGGCGTTGCCATCGGCATCATCTTTATCTATATGGTGCGCCTCTTCACCCTACAGCTATGGAGCGACGACTATAAGAAGAATGCCGACTCTAACGCATTCCGCAAAGACATTCAGTACCCCTCGCGCGGACTCATACTCGATCGCAAGGGACGTATTCTCGTATACAACGAACCGTCGTACAACATCATGGTGGTGATGAACGACCAGCGAGGAGTCGATACGCTCGACTTTTGCCAGACCATTGGCATTACAAAAGAAGATTACATCAAGCGTATGGCCGACATTAAAGACTCAAAGAAGAATCCTGGCTACTCCCGCTACACGCCCCAACTCTTCATGGCGCAGATTCCTGCTCAAGAGTTCTCTCTGTTCAGAGAAAAACTCTTCCGCTTCAAAGGATTCAGCGTAGAGAAGCGCTCCACCCGTCAATATACCAGCGCAATCGGTGCTCACATGTTAGGCGACGTGGGCGAGATAAGCGAGAAAGAGCTTGAAGAAGATTCTACTCACTACTACGTGTCGGGCGACTATATAGGAAAGCTCGGAGTAGAACGCGCTTACGAAACACAACTTCGCGGAGAAAAAGGAATGCGCATCATGCTTCGCGACGTTCACGGCCGTACGCAAGGTCACTACCAAAATGGCAAGTACGACAAACAAGCACAACCAGGAAAGAACCTTACCCTGGGCATTGACAAAGATTTGCAAGAACTCGCCGAACGATTGCTGCAAGGCAAACTCGGCGCCATCGTAGCCATCGAGCCTAAAACGGGCGAGATACTCTGCATGGCCTCATCACCCACCTACGATCCACGCACCATGACCGGTAGAGATCGAGGCAAGAATCACAAGATTCTCGACAACGATCCTATGCGTCCATTGCTCAACCGAGCCATCATGGGTACCTATCCTCCCGGTTCCACATTCAAGATCACGCAAGCACTGACAGGACTGCAAGAAGGATCCATCGACCCTCAAATCAGTTTTCCCTGCCACCATGGTTTCAACTACAAGGGCCTCCACGTAGGTTGTCACGGACATGCATCGCCCATCAACTTGGTGCCCGCCATCGGTACTTCATGCAACTCTTATTTCTGTTGGAACCTCTTCCGCTTGCTTAGCAACAAGCGCAAGTATGGCAGCGTACAGAACGCCATGACCATATGGAAAGACTATATGGTGCGCATGGGCTATGGTTACAAATTGGGCATCGACCTCCCCGGCGAAAAGCGAGGCATGATCCCCAACGCAGCCTATTATGATAAGGCTTACAAGAAATCATGGAACGGGCTTACCGTTATCTCCATCGCCATCGGACAAGGCGAAGTGACTGCCACCCCGCTACAGATATGCAACCTTGCAGCAACCGTAGCCAACCGAGGCTACTTCATTACTCCTCACGTGGCCCACTCCATACAAGATGGAAAACTCGATCCAATTTATTATCAGAAGCGCTACACGGGCGTTGATCGTAAATGGTACGAATACTGCGTGGCAGGTATGCGCCGAGCCGTACTGGAAGGAACTTGCCGTGGTGCTAACCTTCCAGGATACGAAGTCTGTGGTAAGACTGGTACTGCCCAAAACCGCGGTCACGACCACTCAGCCTTCATGGGATTCGCTCCTATGAATAATCCGCGCATTGCTGTGGCAGTATACGTGGAAAATGGTGGCTTCGGCAACGTGTATGGTGTGCCTATCGGCGCACTGATTATGGAACAATACCTAAACGGCAAGCTCTCCGCTTCCTCGGAAGCCAAGGCACAACACTTCCAAAATATGCACATCAAATATGGCGATTCAGCCCGCTAAGACTCTCTGTCGATAGCAATCACGGCTATGACAAGACTATGACAAGACTATCAATCGCTACAACGAAGCTATCAATCCCTTCATAGCAAAGTTTAAGAAAATGATTAACGACAACCAAAGATATCCGCTTTTCAACATCGACTGGGTGATACTAAGTCTCTACCTCATCTTGTTGGTGTGTGGATGGTTCAGCATTTGTGGCGCGAGCCATGAGATTGGCGATACCAATTTCTTCGAATGGAGTGCTCGAACAGGCAAACAAATCGTATGGATAGGCTGCGCCTTCGCCTTGGCATTTGTCATCATGATGACCGACGACAAGTATTACGACACCTTGGCGGGACTCTTTTATTGGGTAATGATGGTGGTACTCCTCATCACGCCTTTTGTTGCCAAAGACATCAAAGGATCCCGATCCTGGGTAAGTTTAGGCTTTTGTAATGTGCAACCAGCAGAGTTTGCCAAGTGCGCCACAGCATTAGCCGTGGCGAAACTCATCAATCAGTATGGCTTCAGCCTCAACAACATGCGCAACTTTGCGAAGGCAGCAGGCGTGGTGCTGCTCCCAATGGTGCTCATCGTCATGCAGAAGGAGACGGGGTCGGCATTAGTCTACCTTGCATTCTTCTTGATGTTCTATCGTGAGGGAATGCCTGGCTGCATACTCTTCACTGCCGTGGCTGCTGTAGCATACTTTGTCATAGGCATCCGTTTCGGCAATGTAGAACTCCCAGGCACCTATTCTTCTGTAGGAGAATTTGTAGTGCTTATCCTTATTTGGATTTTCACCATAGGCATGCTCAAAGTCTACGCTAAGCATACAAAGTTTGCACGACAATTCACACTAATAGGCATCATTGCCATTGCGCTGTCGCTTATTGTATCAGAATTTATCATATCGTTTGATATCTCTTGGGTGCTACTGGTGCTCTGCATCTATATGGCAGCCTACTTGGCATGGCAATCACTGGGTCAGCGTGTCAATACCTGCTTGCTCATAGGGCTCTTTACCTTGGGCAGTACGGCCTTTCTCTATACCGCCGACTTTGCGCTGAACAACGTGCTCGAGCCGCACCAACGCGTGAGAATTCAGGTATTGCTCGGTATGAATGAAGACAACCGCGATGCTGGTTACAATGTCAACCAGAGCAAGATTGCCATTGGCTCGGGTGGTCTCGAAGGCAAAGGATTCATGAACGGCACGCAGACGAAGCTAAAATATGTGCCCGAACAAGATACTGACTTCATCTTCTGCACCGTAGGTGAAGAGCAAGGATTCCTTGGTTCGGCTGGTGTATTGCTACTCTTTCTGTGTATGATACTTAGGCTGATCTATCTATCCGAACGACAGACTACCACCTTCGGACGAGTTTACGGCTACTCCGTGCTTAGCATTTTGCTCTTCCACGTGTTTATCAATGTGGGTATGGTGATGGGGGTAACGCCTGTTATTGGCATTCCTCTACCATTCTTCAGCTATGGTGGATCCTCTCTATGGGGCTTTACGCTTATGCTATTCATATTTTTGCGCATTGACGCTGGACGCAAACGTCGTTTCAGCACCAACGAATTTTAGTAACAACAGAACATAACCCTTATATATAATGGATAATTTAACGCCGCAAGGCTCCAACAGATGGAAAACATTGAGCTTCATCCTTATCTGCATACTGATTGTGATAGGCATTATATACATGAAGCGAAGTTCGAATGCGCAGAAGCTGCTCAATCCTTCCACGTCGACGGACACTTCTTCGCAGCAAGTTGCAGTACCCGATACGACGGTTGATCCTGGCACACTGCCTCAGACTACAGATACCGTGCAAGATGTACAGCTCCCCGACACGCTGTTGGGCAAGGATAAGCGCAACCCCTATGAAGCAGGCTACGATGATGGTTACGCTGCTGGCTGCGACGATGGTGCGGCTGGTACAGATCATGCTTCGTATGATGAGACCAACAATTTTGCCTTGCCCGCAGAAAAGCAGAACTACGTGAAGGGCTATCGCGAAGGCTACGCTAAAGGATATGATGATGGCCGACAAGGAAAGCAATTTAATATCTAAGGCTTCATTCTTCCTTTTTTTTCAGTAGAATAAAGTTTTGCCTTAACACCTCTTCCCTTTTTCTTTCCATGAAAAAAGTCATCTTTCTTATACTTTCTCTCTTGAGCCTGCAACCCATTGCAGCCCAAAGGAGCAGGAGTGAAGCCCTAAAGTATGCCACTGCATGGTTCAAGCATCATGCAGCAGGCACACGTAAGGGCACTACTCACTCACCATTGAAGCGACAAGCGGACACTTTTATAGAGAAAGAATACCAGCGAGCATATACCTTCCAGCATGGAGAGACGTTTGTGCTTGTAAGCAAAGACGAGATGCTTTCTCCCATTCTGGGATATGGTAGTGTACGTTCTGCTATTCAACCACAAGCAAACGTTCAGCCTCAAGCAAGCGTTCAGCCACAAACAGCCATTCAGCCACAAACAGTTGTCCTACCACTGGCCCTCACCGCTATGCTCAACCAAGCAAGTGCTGCAACACGTCCCTACCCTATCGATGGTGCTAATTGGGCTCCTGTCCTTCCTCTACTCACTACCATCCGCCACCAGTCCTCCCCCTATAATAAATACTGTCCTTATTATAAGGACGATGAGGGACACCTTTCAGAAGAGCGATGCATGGTGGGATGCGTAGCTACTGCCATGGAGCAAATTCTCACCTATTATCGTCGTACGTATACCTTGCAAGATACGCTTCATGGGTGGTCAACGGATCATTACACCATTGCCGACATTATGCCTGGCGAGTCGGTCGATAGCCGCCTCATCCTCGACAATTACGATACCTCTTCCTCCATCACTTCAGAGGCAGAAGATGCCGTAGCACGCCTTTCCTATTATCTTGGAGTGGCTTCACACATGAACTATGGATTGGCCGCCAGTGGCACGAATTCTTCGCGTCTGGAAGAGCCTTTGCGCAAAGCGTTTGGACTCAAAACGGTCAACTATCTCGATAGCTACAAATATGCCCCTTTGGCTTGGTGGAACTACCTTGCCCACGAAATCATGGCGCATCGTCCCGTCTACTTTGCAGGGAGCATCAGTTCTACTGCGGGTCATGCTTTTGTGATCGACGGATTGGATGAAGACGGATTGTTTCATGTCAATTGGGGCTATGGTGGCAATTACGATGGCTACTTCCGGCTCGATGTGCTCTGTTCGCAGCAACCCGCAGATGAACGCAAACAATGGACCGACGATGGCTACTTCTGCAATCAGGAAGCAATCACCCTCTGTCCCGATGAAGTAACCGACAATCTGCCGCCCGACACACTGAGTCGCATAGGTCGCGAAATCGTGATAGACTCTCTATGGCTCGCCGATAGTGCCGTGAGCAAATGTCAGACGCGCGTCTGCATAGCCGTACACAATACATCGACTGAAGCACTCACCACGCCTTTTGCCCTTCTACTGAACCTGCCTTCCGACACATCATACGTCCGTCAAGCCGACTGGTTAGCGTTCACTGGATGTACCCTTCCTCCCGACGGACGTGATACACTGACCATTCATACCCGCTTTACAAAGGTGGGCGACTGCCTACTCCATCTTACGCCAGATGGCGAGCAGATAGTCCACACTCTGCCCATCCACGTAAGAGAAGGCGGAAGCCGAACATTCCAATGCGCTGCGCCTACGCTCTCCTTCCCTGAAGAGACTACGCTCTCTCTTGCGCAGCCCATTCTCAATCCTTCTCTGACCGAACGTGCTGCATGGGACTTCACCATCACGCTCAAGAACGATACGCAAGGTACGGACGTCTCCAAGGTGTGCCACATCTATCTGCAGCCTCAGCAAGACACCCTCCTCACCGTTAGCTTCGCCAGCCTTCCCTTAGGATGCAACTATACGCTGCAAATCCATCGTGGTTGGGATCTCATGCAGTCCGCCCAATTCTCACTACCCGCTGATCCGCAAGGCATAACCGATGCTGCTATTGGGACGGACACCATCCATGCCGCCAGTCCGACTTACTACACGCTCGATGGGCGTCGCATCCCCGCATCGTCCTTACCGACTTATCGTGGTGTGGTAATAAAGCGTACGTCCCGACACACAGAGAAGTTCATCCTCCGTTAACACATTCTCCTTTCACCCCTTCATACACACTCCGATGCTTAAGAAATCAAACATAGAGACTCTCCTCGTTTCGACCACCGAAAACGGAGAAGACATTATCCGCACCGCCGCTGTAGGCGGTTGCCTTATCGAAGAGACTGGCGTCATGCTGCGCTATCCTGAGAAAGACAATCATGGCATGGTCAGCCTTCTGCTCACCGACACCCTGGCCGACTTGAAGCGCCGTGGCGACATCACCTCGCGTATGACCTTCATCGACGGCAAACTCCTTCCCTGTCCTTACACCACGCAACACGGCGACCTCGATTTCAGCCTCTACACCCATAGTCAGAGTTTCACGCTCAATGCTTCGGGTGGCCGTTTCCAAGCACGCTTCACGATGCTTGCTGCTGGCAAGCAGGTGGCCGACAACGTGCTCACCGTGGAATGGAACTTTGTAGAAGGATAAGATAAGTATCAGCAATCTGCGAACAAAACGGGCAGACCATGAGCGAGAGTAAATCCTACTCTCATTCATAGTCTGCCCGCTAAATGTATAAATTCTAAGGAAGGAGAATCTTAGTGCTTCTCTATCCAGTCGACGATCCATGCGCCGACTTCCTTTGTGCCATACTTAGCGCCGCCCTCTACCTGAATTTCGGGTGTGCGCACATTGTTGTCAAGACTAGCGTCTACTGCATCGCGGATGAGTTTGCCTTCAGCCGTAAGGTTGAAGTATTCGAAGAGCATCGCAACAGAGAGAATCTGCGCCAGCGGATTGGCTATATTCAAGCCCTTAGCCTGCGGCCACGATCCGTGAATGGGTTCAAACACGGGCGTACTTTCCCCTGTAGAAGCTGAGGGGAGCAGTCCCATAGAGCCAGTGATGCAAGAGCCCTCGTCGGTAAGGATATCGCCGAATGTATTCTCAGTGACCATCACGTCGAAGAAGGTCGGCTCCTGAATCATGCGCATCGAAGCATTGTCTACGTACATGAAGTCGGTCGTGATGTCGGGATACTGCGGAGCCATCTCCTGAGCCACCTTGCGCCAGAGGCGAGATGAAGCCAAGACGTTGGCTTTGTCCACCACGGTGAGATGCTTCTTGCGTCGACCAGCATAAGCATAAGCCACCTTGAGGATGCGTTCCACCTCATGGCGCGAATAAGCGTTGGTATCGTAAGCATAGTCGTCGCCTTCCTTTTTCTCGCCGAAGTACATACCGCCCGTCAGCTCACGTATGCATACGAAGTCGGCGCCGCGCACGAGTTCGTCCTTAAGCGGCGACTTATGTATCAAGCAGTCAAACGTCTGCACGGGTCGTATGTTGGCAAAGAGTCCGAGCTTCTTACGCATGGCGAGCAATCCCTGCTCTGGACGCACCTTTGCATTGGGATTGTTGTCAAACTTTGGGTCGCCTACGGATGAGAACAGTACGGCGTCGGCCTCCTTACATGCTTCGTAAGTCTCTTCGGGGAAAGGATCGCCCACGGCGTCGATAGCAGCAGCGCCCACGAGAGCGTGCTTATAGGTCACTTCATGACCAAACTTCTGGCATACGGCCGTCATCACTGCCACGCCCTGTTCTGAAATCTCTGGTCCGATGCCATCACCGGCCAAAACTGCTATGTTGAGTTTCATACGTTTCTATTTTATTTTTGTTGTTTACTAAGAAGTCTATATCGTCAAGTCCATTCTCAAGGCAATATTTCTTGTAGCCATTGATGTCGAAATGTTCGCTCTGGCCCGTTGCCTCGTTGGTGATGGTCTGGTTGGGCAGATCCACCTTTACCTTCATCTTAGGGTCGGCCTTGATGCTTGCGAAGAGTTCTTTCAGGAAGCCTTCGCTCACCACTACGGGCAACACGAAGTTGTTGAGTTCGTTCTGCTTATGAATATCGGCGAAGAACGAACTTACCACTACTCTGAAGCCATATCCAGCAATGGCCCATGCAGCGTGTTCACGGCTTGAGCCGCAACCGAAGTTTTTACCTGCCACGAGCACTTCGCCGCTATAAGTGGGATCATTGAGCACGAAGTCCTTCTTCGTACCATCGGGATTGTAGCGCCAATCGCGGAAGAGGTTGTCGCCAAATCCCTCCTTGTCTGTAGCCTTGAGGAAGCGGGCGGGTATGATCTGATCCGTGTCGACATTCTCAAGCGAGAGTGGCACGCAACAGCTTTCTATGATATTGAATTTCTGTCTCATCTTGCTGAGTTTGGAGTATTTAGGTTATGAGGTAATAAAGTCGCTTCGCTCCGTTTGTAGTTTAGAGGTTATAAGGTTATAAAGTTACTTTATGCCTTTTGTATTTTACCTTAAAGATTCATCAGCTCTCTTGGGTCGGTGATTACGCCCGTCACGGCAGCTGCGGCAGCCACCAGGGGCGAAGCCAAACAAGTGCGTGCGCCAGGTCCTTGACGACCCTCGAAGTTGCGATTGGAGGTAGACACGCAAAGCTTGCCTGCAGGGATCTTGTCGTCGTTCATTGCCAAGCAAGCCGAGCAGCCGGGCTGACGTATTTCGAATCCAGCCTCACGGAGCACTTTATCAAGTCCTTCAGCCTCAATCTGTCGCATCACGGGCCATGATCCTGGCACGAGCCAAGCCGTCACTTCGGGAGCCTTCTTGCGTCCCTTAGCTATGGAAGCAAAAGCGCGGAAGTCCTCTATGCGGCCATTGGTACAAGCCCCGAGGAATACGTAGTCCACCTTCTTGCCCACCATCTGTTCGCCTTGAGCAAACTGCATGTAGGCCAGTGCCTTCTTGTCCGACTCCGTCTGTGGAGCTGGAATGCTCTGAGTGATGCCAATGCCCATACCAGGGTTGGTACCATAGGTGATCATGGGCTCTATGTCGGCGGCATCGAAGGTCACTTCTTTGTCGAACACGGCATCATCGTCTGTGCGCAGTTTCTTCCACTCTTCCACGGCCTTGTCCCAATCTGCTCCTTTGGGAGCAAACGGACGTCCTTTGATATACTCAAATGTCACCTCGTCGGGGGCTACCAATCCGCCACGTGCGCCCATCTCGATAGAGAGGTTGCACAGTGTGAGTCGTCCCTCCATAGAGAGCGAACGAATGGCCGAACCAGCATACTCTACGAAGTAGCCCGTAGCACCGCTCGTGGTGATCTGGCTCATCAAGTAGAGTGCCACATCCTTAGCCGTAACGCCCTCTCCGAGCTTGCCCTCCACATTGATGCGCATGGCCTTAGGCTTGGCTTGGAGGATGCACTGCGAAGCCATGACCATCTCTACTTCCGATGTGCCGATACCGAAGGCAATGGCGCCCATAGCGCCGTGGGTAGAGGTGTGAGAGTCGCCACACACGATGGTCATGCCGGGGAGTGAAAGTCCCTGTTCGGGTCCTACCACGTGGATGATACCATTATTGGGATGCATCATGCCCCAGTAGCTCAGTCCGAAGTCGTGAGCATTCTGCGTGAGCGTATCTACTTGCTTGCGCGATACGGGGTCGGCAATGGGTTTGTCTTGATCGTGAGTCGGCGTGTTGTGGTCGGGCATACAGAATATTTGCTTCGGGCGGAAGCACTGCAACCCGCGCTGACGGAGGCCAGCGAAGGCCTGTGGGCTCGTCACCTCATGAGCATAGAGGCGATCGATATAAAGTTGGTCGGGACCATCGTCTACGTGTTGCACCACGTGACTGTCCCATATTTTTGAAAAGAGTGTTGGCATAGTATATTTGGTTTGGAGTTTGGAGGTTATGAGGTTATAAAAGAAGTTTAAGACAGGCTGAGGGTAACTTTATAACCTCATAACCTTAAAACTCAGAACTTCGCTCATAACCTCCAAACTTCTCTCATAACCTTAAAACTCCAAACTAAGTTTAGTGTTTAAAACTATTGATTGCATCGATATAGGCCTCTACGCTCGCAGCCACGATGTCGGTATTGGCGCCAAAGCCGTAGTATACCGAGCCGTCGTACTCCACCTGCATGTGTACCTTGCCCACGTCGTCCGAGCCCTTGTTGATGGCTTGGATGGTAAACTCCTTAAGGGTCATCTTGCGTTTGATGATATCCTTCACAGCATTGATAGCTGCATCGACAGGACCATTGCCCTCAGCTGCAGCACGGAACTTCTCGCCAGCAATGTCGAGAATGATAGCTGCTACGGGGCGTACGCCATGGCCTGAAGTCACCTGCAAGTAGTCGAGCTTGATGCTATGAGAGGCTGAGCGTTCAGCACCTGCGAGCACGAGGATATCGTCGTCGGTCACCTCTTTCTTCTTGTCTGCCAAGAGGAGGAACTGCTGATAGATGTCGTTGAGCTTCTCGTCGCTCACCTCCACGCCGAGCACTTCAAGGCGGTGCTTCAAGGCTGCGTGGCCCGAGCGTGCGGTAAGGATGATAGAGTTGTCATCGATACCCACATCCTTGGGGTTGATAATTTCGTAAGTCTCAGCATTCTTGAGCACACCGTCTTGGTGAATACCGCTGGAGTGAGCAAAGGCATTTCGACCTACGATGGCCTTGTTGGCCTGAACGGGCATGTTCATCAGCGAACTTACCATGCGCGAAGTGGCAGCAATCTTCTGTGTGTTGATATTGGTGGTGATGTCGAGGTGGTGGCACTTCAGAATCATTGCGATCTCTTCTTCTGCGGTATTGCCCGCACGCTCGCCAATACCGTTGATGGTCACTTCCACCTGACGTGCACCGTTGAGCACGCCCTCGAGCGTACATGCGGTGGCCATGCCCAGGTCGTTGTGGCAGTGAGTAGAGAGGATGGCTTTGTCCACACCGTCTACGTGTTCCATCAAGTACTTGATCTTTTCGCCGTATTCATGGGGGAGGCAGTAGCCCGTAGTGTCGGGGATGTTGACCACCGTAGCACCTGCCTTGATCACGGCTTCTACCACGCGAGCCAAGTACTCATTGTCCGTACGACCGGCGTCTTCGGCATAGAATTCTACGTCTTCCACGTATCGCTTGGCATATTTCACGGCAGCTACGGCGCGCTCGATAATTTCCTCGCGGGTGGAGTTGAACTTATACTTGATATGGCTATCGCTCGTACCGATACCCGTGTGTATACGCTTGTGCTTAGCATACTTTAGTGCTTCTGCAGCGCAGTCGATGTCCTTCTCTACGGCACGTGTCAGTGCGCAGATGGTGGGCCATGTCACAGCCTTAGATATTTCAATGACTGAATTGAAGTCGCCCGGACTCGAGATGGGGAATCCTGCTTCGATGACGTCTACGCCCAACTGCTCAAGCTGTTTAGCCACTTGAATCTTCTCAACCGTGTTGAGTTGGCAACCGGGCACTTGCTCACCATCGCGAAGTGTGGTGTCGAAAATGTAAAGTCTGTCGCTCATATCGTATAATGTTGTTTTGTTATATCAATGAATAGGGTTGGTTATAGGGTGGTTCTATTAATTCTGAGGAATAAAGCATTCTATTCTGATGTGCGATTTGTCTGTTCTTGAAAGCGTCTTTTTGTAAGTAAACTCAGTCACATAGCCCGCTATGCTCCTTCCCTTACTTACAAAAATACACTTCCAATAGCACACAAATCCCATCATCAGAATTAATAGAACCACCCTATAAAAAAACCTCACTTGCGCTCGGTGCGGAAGTGAGGATGTATGCTTGTATGTACTTACAGCCTATGCCATGTGGCATCCGTGTGTCTTACTCTAATAAGACACGATTCTCACTCCCGCGTACCTAACGTACGCAAGCTAAGCAAATTGCGAAGTCGGAAGTAAGATGTGTAAGCCATGTATCGTTTCGTTTTGTGAGGGCAAAGTTATAAATTAAAAACAAATTGCAAGCCTTTTTTCTATAAAAAATGATAGAAAGTAAGATTTCTGCCGTTATTTGTTGTTGCGAGGAGAAATATCTGCTTTCATTTATAGCGCTTTGTTGTACATATAAAATCCATAGTCCAACTTGTATTTTGAACTATGGATTTCATTAGGATACGCGTTGGCGGAATTTGTAAACGGGTTGACAAGTTAACAGGTGAACAGGTAAGTTTGTCGAGTCTAACCGTTCTTCTTTTAACGAGACAAGTTGTCTAAGACATAATTACTTGTTAACTTGTCAACTCGTTTACCCATTAACCAAAAATTCCGCCAACGGGTTTAGGATTCACTTCACAAAAGCTTTGTATAAAACTTTGGTTATGCAATAATCTTACCTTGCTTATATAGGAAGTCTGGAGCGAAATCTATACCATTATACCATTCAAGAGTCCAATGGTTTAATCCGAATTGTACGAAGTTATTCAAATTTTTCAGCTCTTCACGCTTGCTTCCATTCAGCAACGGCAAAAAATCAATACGTCGAGTCTCACCATTACTAAACTTTAAGTCCATCGTATAGTCTTTGATGTAATCTACATCTACTACTCTTATCAAATCTACATCTTTCATAAAGCGAGCATTTAAAGAGGTTTTATTTTCACAATATCCATACCATTTTGGAGTCGTTCCCAATTCATCTCCAATTCATCTTTATGCAAATCCATCCATTTGAAGACTTCTTTGAGAACTTTTCTCGGTAACTCCCCTTTTACGATACCATCCTGAATAGTAATGATTGCCTCATAGTCTCCATATCTCACGTGGAAATGCGGAGGATTATGATCATCACCAAACATTGCAATGATAATCCCTAAAAATCGGCATAATTCTGGCATATCATTTTATTCTTTTTGCGAAGATAAGGATTATAATTGAATGTTCCAAACATATCAAAGACTTTATGACAACAGTATATCTTTCTTCGAGCAAAAAAGTTTATTACATTTCAAGTCTTGAGCCGAATCAATAGAGCAAAGGCTACGCTAATGTCCACGATCTCTCACGCGCGTGCGCGCAACAGTAAGTTTTGGGTTGTATATAAGCCACATCTGTCACTATAATACTACAATCTAATGATTATCATCCTGTTACAGAGTGTAAGAAAATATTTTTGCCTACACATTTCCTACACTATGCTTGCACTTAGGGGAGCAAGCTGAGACAGGCGGAGGTCAGATGCAGAGGGATGGCATACTATCGCTCTCCATAGCGAGGTCTGTGCTCGTAGCTACAGCGACTACCACTAATTTTTCCTTGACCGGGGGATAATTCTTACTGGAACGGGGGATAATTTTTCCTCTTCGGGGGGGGGGCGAAAGCGAGAGCGAAGGAGTGTGAGTAAAAGTGACGGAAGCGTGCAGGCACGCAAGGGATGATACGAACTGATTATCAAGGCCTTTCATTATCGAGATGTAAGCTATGAGGGTTATAGTAGCAGAAACTTGCTGAAACGTGCGCACGCGAGGCGGCAGATGAGAGTGATAGAAAAAGTGAACAGTTTGTACACTCTTTTTGCTCCACCGGAATAGGCTTTGTAATTTTGCATGTAGTAAAAAACGGGAGCGAAGCAGACGTGTAAGCCCATGTACGAAAAAATAAACGTACCTTTGCACCCCAAACGACAACGAACAAAAGAAACGAAAGCCCAATGCTACTGAAATTTTTCCTTACGTGCAACAAGATCGGAGCGCTCACCTTGGGTGGCGGCTATGCCATGATACAGGTGATGGAGCGCGAGTTTGTTGACAAAAACCATTGGCTCGACAAGCAGGAGTTTATGGACATACTCATCGTGGCACAAGCCACTCCCGGCATCTTCGCCATCGACATGGCAAGCCACATTGGCTACAAGGCTCGCGGTGTGTGGGGCGGCATAGTCGGTGCACTGGGCATAGCTCTGCCCTCTATCATCGCCATCACGCTGATTGCCATGTTCTTCCACTCGTTTAAGGACAATCCTTACGTGATGAAGTTCTTTGCCACCGTGCGTCCTGCCGTGGTAGCTCTGATAGCTGTGCCTTGCTTCAACATGGCCAAGACGGCGAAGATCACGCTCCGCACGCTGTGGATTCCCATCCTGGCTTGTCTGCTCATCTCATTCTGCGGAGTGTCGCCCATCCTCATCATCATTGCTGCTGGCTTGGGAGGATATCTGTGGGGGAAGATGAGAAGAAGATGAAAAGGGCTAAAGTTGAAGAGTTGAAGAGTTGAAAAGTTAAGCTTATACCTTCAGACTTACAAAACAAGCCTCTTGACTTTTAGACGTCTCAACTCGACAAACCTCTTGGCTTTTAAACTTCTAAACTCTCATCTCGACAAACCTCTTGGCTTTTAAACTTATAAACTTATAAACTAACAATGATTTTTCTCAAACTATTTCTGATATTTACCAAGATAGGTACCTTCAACTTTGGTGGAGGCTATGCCATGCTTTCGCTCATCCACAATGAGGTGGTGGTCAAGAATCAGTGGCTCACGAATGCTGAGTTTACGGATATCGTCGCCATCAGCCAGTCTACTCCTGGCCCTATCGGCATCAATGCTGCCACCTACGTGGGCTACACCTCTGTGCTCCACGATGGCTACCCCGTATGGGCTGCCGTACTGGGTGCAGTATTGGCTTCGCTTTCTATCATGTGGTTGCCGTTTATCATCATGATAGCCATTAGTCACTACTTGCTCAAGCACAAGGATTCGCCCTTAGTGAGCAATATCTTTGCGGGCTTGCGCCCTGCCATCATCGGACTGATAGCCGCAGCTGCCGTACTGCTCATGTCGAAAGAGAACTTTGGTTCGCCCGAAGACAATCCTTGGACGTTTGCTCTCAACGTGGGCATCTTCATAGCCGCCTTCGCCCTCACAAAGTGGCGCAAGACGAACCCTATACTGGTCATGCTCGTGGCGGGGGCGATTGGACTGATTATCTATTGACGACAAAGCAACTATGG
Source organism: uncultured Prevotella sp. (assembly GCA_937898715.1). Classification (GTDB taxonomy): domain Bacteria; phylum Bacteroidota; class Bacteroidia; order Bacteroidales; family Bacteroidaceae; genus Alloprevotella. Next base: position 25,304 of record CALEKA010000120.1, on the reverse strand, counting down.
TGGTTCTATAATCTTAAAATCAGATTTTTAGAACCACCTTTATGCGGATTACCACAATGCCACTTTCCCTGCAATCCCCAAGTCAATGGTTGCAGTTACCACACCAAGAGCCTTGAACACTTTTCGCATAGTAGGTATTGTTATGCTATAACCTCTTTCTAATCTGGAAATCTGAGCTCTTTTCACACCGATACGCTCACCAAGTTGTTCTTGTGTCAAGTTCTGCTCTATGCGAGCTTTCTTGATGGCTTCTCCCAAACGATAAGCATGCAACGCCTCATCAACATCACTCTCAAAAGCGTCACGTTTCGGAGTACCTACTTTTCCAAAGTGCTTGTCAAGCGCATCGTCCAATGGGGTAAGATTCATCTGTGCCATAATTATTTATTTCTGAAATATTCTTTTCTTATTGCTTCTGCTTTCGCTATCTCCTTGCTTGGCGTCTTTTGAGTTTTCTTAATGATACCATGAGTGGCAATCACCAGTGTTTCTTTGTCTTTATCCCAGAAAGCAAACAAGCGATAAGCAGTTTTGTTGTACAATGTACGAAATTCCCATATCTCCGAATGCTCTAACTTTTTGAAAAGTTCTTTGTTGCGTTCTCCAGCTGCAACACGCTTGATATTGTAGTAAATCTTGTAAGATACCGCTTCAGGTAAACTTTCAATAAAGTTCTGTGCCTCGTCAGTCAAGACAAGACGGAAGATATTTTGTGACATACATTCTCTATTTGCTGCAAATATAAGCATTATGTTTCACAAATAAGAAACAATTAGTGCTTAAATGTGTCCTATAGCTTATTTTAGGCTATTCGAATGAGTCTTGCGTTATTTTATGGAGAACAATAGAAGGCTGGACTTCAATAAAATAGATACAACAGTCTTTGCTGATTGATGACATAGTCGGCTATTGAGAACAAAAAATCTACTCATAGACAGTAAAACTTGTCCTTGAGTAGACTTCTTGTTTGCTTTAAGTTGCCTTATGCCTGTAGTTATTGATTTGGATTTTATCTCTTAGACTACTTGCCATTTGCATTCACTAAAGTCTCAAGTTGATACACCATCTCCGCCGCAGTTTTGCCCTCAGGTATGCCTGCTGGAGCAAATTCCTTCACGAGATCATTGAGCTGGCGGAGGCTTTCGCTGTCGCCCTTACGTTGGTATTCCTCACGAAGGATGCGAATCTTCTCCGCTAGAGCTACGCCCTCGATAAATCGTTCATAGCGTACGGAAGAACGCGGTCCGGGATAGATCAGATACGTGTCGCCAGGAGCAAATAGGCGGAAACGTGTGTCCTCCAAGGGGCGATCAGCCCAGTTCATCCACGACCAGTGCAGATAGCCATCGAAACCATTTGCCACGCAGTGTACGGGCAAGTAGGCTGCCTCGGCAGAGAGAGAGTTGGAGAAGAGATTGGGCTCAGTGTTGCTACAGCAAGTGTAGGTGGTCGACGGCCATCCCTTGGCAAGTCGCGCTTGGAGTTCGTCGTCGGGGAAATGTTCGCCAAAGCCTATGCAGTAGTCGTAGAGCTTGTCAGAGAGCTCCTTGTGGTAAGTGCCCGCCAGAGCCATCTTCATGCCCGGCACAGCTTCTTGTGCCACGCGATACGCATCGAGCATATTCGCAAGTCCACGTTCGTCCATAGCGATGCAGGTCTTGTCGTACCATCCCTTCTCCTTCAAGTGGCGAGCGAAGTTTTTAAGGAAATGGCTCCACAGGTTGCGATACTCCTCGGAGTTGGTAGTCGTCTTGAGGTCGACATCCTTGCCCTGTGCTTCGTCGAAATAGCGGAACGACATGTCCCATGGCACCATCGAGAAGCAATTGATCTGCTCGTCGATGCCACACTCGGCACAGAGCTTCACCCAGCGGTCGAACACCGTGTAGTCGTACTTCCAAGTGCCGTCCTTACAAAGCGTGGTCTGCACCATGGGCGAGAATTTATCGTAGCTCTGATCGCCCCAAGGCTCGTAGAAGAGTATGGCTGATACCACCTTCTGTCCCGAACGAGCAAGGAGCTTCAAGTATGGGCGAAGGGCTTCCATGTGAGCATCGCTCCATCGCTCCACGCCCAGCAGGCGCGAGAGGGAGTAAGGCTGCTGCCAGAAGTCGACGTGGAATTTCTGCTGCCGGGGGGTAGGCAGCGTGCGAGAGTTGACGCGAAGCGAGAGTTGCAGGCGTCTGACCACCTTCTTCGTGTCGGCATTGACCACTTCAAGCGCTACGCGATGCACACCCGGAGTGGCTGTCTGCGGAATGTCGATGATGCACCATATGGGGTGAGCCGTCTCCGTCTCAACAGTTAGCGGCTGATCGAGGTCGATCACGTCGGGCACGGAGTAAGGGGTGAGGTCGGTGGGATGGTAACCGCAGTATTGATAGTTGTCGGTCGTAACATAGTTGACAAAGCGAGCAGTGGCTTGCGTCATGGCATCATCGCCCTTCTTCGAGACGAGGCGTAGCTGCAAGCGAGCACCCTCAGTAGGAGCATAGATCACGGCTTGCACACCGAGCCTTTCGCCACGCCAGGCACTGACCAGCGTGTCGGTGGTCAGTGGAGTAGATGGACGTTCGCGGGGAGCAAAATGTACGTCTTTCGACGCCCATGAAGCAAAGAGGTCGGACTGTGCATGAGCTGTAAGCGAGGCGCCCAGCAGAAGGGGCAGCAGGAGGGCTTTCATATTTCTATTGTTATTATAATGCATTGTAATATAAGGGTAATATAAGGGAGTGCGTAGCTACTTCAAGCGCTACATTACGCGCTGGATTAGCCACCTATAAAGTAGCAAAATTACGATTCTCACCCCGCTCCGACAAGAAAAAGGCAACAAAATGCTTAGATTTGCACATTTCTGACTAAATTCGCCCATTCTTAGAAGCATCTATTATGAGAAATACCTCACTCATCGCCTTTACGCTCGCTGGGCTCACTTCGCTCACCATGCTTACGAGTTGCCTAAAGAAGCACAATAAGGTGGAAGAATCGTACTACGAATGGGAGCCCGATAAGCCTACTCACGAAGACAGCATGCGCATAGACAGCTTAGTCAGTGAATACTATGCTAAGAAGACTCGTGACTCCATACGCTACGTGAAAGACTCTATAGAGCATGAACGATACCGACGCACGCATCCCTACGAATACGACGAGGAGGACGAAGAGGAAGAAGCCAAGCGAAAAGCTCGGGAGAAGAAACAGTGGGATGAGTTCAATCGTGCTAACGACCCTGGATTCTACCGACAGTATGAGCGCGGGTTTGATGGAGAAAACTATGATCCTGCACTCGATGGATTCGAAGAGGACGATGCTGAATAAGAAAGAGCGAAACTCTTCCCTCGTAAAACGCAATTTTCACAAGACTCAATGAATACTACAGAAGAGACTCAGGCTACCGCCGAACACTACCACCACCGGCTGCCCATTCAGATACGTTTCAACGACGTAGACCGCTACGGCCATGTAAACAATAATTCTTACTTTGCCTACTACGACTTGGGCAAGGATGAGTACTTGCGCAACGTGCTCCGCACAAACTATCGCGGTACGGACGTGGTGCCCGTCATAGCCAACATCAATGCCGACTTTATCCTGCCTATATTCTATGGCGACGAGATCGTGATGGAGACGCGCGTATCACACATCGGGCAGAAGAGTTTCACGCTCAAGCAGCGGGCTATCAACCTGCGCACCAACATGGTGGTGTGCCAGTGTGAGACGGTGATGGTATGCTTCGACCTCAAGAAGCAGGAATCGGCGCTACTGCCCGAGGCCTACCGCCAAGCTTTCGAACAGTTCGAAGCGGGAGATTCGGAAGAATAAAAGCGACCACTTAACTTCTAAACTTTAAACTTCTAAACTTTTGCTATCATGCAACAGATAGTCTATTCTCACAATATCACTTCATGCCTCGACCAGCTCTGCACCGAGAGCGGAGCTGATCGCATATTCCTGCTTACCGACGAGACCACACAGCGCTTGTGCCGTCCACTTCTGGCAGAGAGCCAGGCGCTAAAGGGGGCTGAAGGCATCGTGATCGGTGCCACCGATACGCACAAGACGCTCGAAACGCTCGCCACCGTGTGGAAGGGACTTAGCGACGGGAAGGCTTCACGCCGTTCGCTGATGATCAACCTCGGAGGCGGCATGGTGACCGATCTCGGAGGATTTGCCGCAGCCACCTTTAAGCGAGGCATCGACTTTATCAACGTGCCGACCACGCTACTCGCTATGGTGGATGCTGCCGTGGGCGGAAAGACGGGTATCAACTTCAACGGATTGAAAAATGAAATTGGCGCTTTCAAGGAAGCTCGCAGCGTAGTGGTCGACACGGAGTTTCTCCGTACACTCGACGACGAGAATCTGCGCTCTGGCTATGCCGAAATGCTAAAACACTCGCTTCTGGAGAATGCCGAGATGTGGGCAGACCATATGAAGTTCGACCTCGACCAGCCCGACTATGCTCACCTGCAAGAACTCGTAAAGCAGAGCATCGACTGCAAAAGTCGCATCGTGACAGAAGATCCTCACGAACATGGCATACGCAAAGCGCTCAACTTGGGACATACCGTGGGCCATGCTTTCGAAAGCCTCGCTCTGGAGCAAGGACGCCCCATCCTGCATGGTTACGCCGTGGCTTACGGACTACTTTGCGAGCTTTATCTCAGCGCCATGCACAGCCATTTCCCCACCCAACAGATGCAGCAGACGGTACGCTTCATTCGCGACAATTATGGCGCATTTCAGTTTACGTGTGATGACTATCCTCATCTCTACGACCTCATGCTCCACGACAAGAAGAACGTGGGCGGCGTGATCAACTTCACTCTGCTCAGCGGCATTGGTCAAGTGGAACTCAACCAGCATCTCTCACAAGAGCAGGTGTACGAAAGCTTCGACTTCTTCCGAGAAGGATGACTTCTTGAGTTGAGAAGTTGAATAGTTGAGAAGTTAAGAGCTTACTTTATGCGTTGGCGAAATTTGTAAACGGGTTGACAAGTTAACAGGTGAACAAGTATGTTTGTCGAGTCCAATCGTTCTCGTTTTTAACGAAACAAGTAGTCTAAGACATATTTACTTGTTAACTTGTCAACTTGTTTACCCATTAACCAGAAATCCCGCCAACGGGTTTACTTTATAACCTAAGATCTCAAAACTAAAAGCGGAGCGACTTTATGCAGTCCTAAACACGACAAGAGGCAAAAAGTTACTTTATAACCTAAAACCCAAAAACTAAAAACTGAACATAGCCCTCTACAATGAAAAAAACGACTATAACCTCTACACGCACCTGGAACCGTACGATGGCTCTGCTCGAACATGCGCTATCGCTCTTGGTGGTGTTTTTCATGCTCGTAGCTGCCACGCTATGGACAGGACGACTCTTTGGCCACGACATAGGATTCTCCCATAGCGCACAGAGCGATGCACCCCAATCTGCATTGGCTATCAAGCCTACCGATGCGCAGCTCAAGCAGATGGGCATAGACGCTCAGCGAGTGGTGCTCGAAGAGCGCGACTCTGCATCGTGGGACGTACGATCATCGGATGATAGCCAAGCCGCGCTTGGCACCGTGATATCGACCAATCCCTACGCCCACACTGACCAAGGATTTGCCGGACCTACTCCTTTATATATATACATTGACGGACAAGGCAAGGTCTGCCAGATCGTTGCTGCCGACAATGCGGATACACCTCATTTCTTCAACAATGCCTTCAGCCACATCATATCGCAATACGTGGGAAAGACTGCTGAAGAGGCTACTCAGGCGAAGGTGGACGCCGTGACGGGTGCTACCTTCTCGAGCCGTGCCATCATAGCCAATGTGCAGAAGTCGCTCGCCGCTTATAGCAGTGCTTCAGCCGCTGAAGACAAGGCTCCAGCCATAGGTTGGGGACGTGGCTTGGCTGTGGTCATCGTCTTGCTTCTCGGTGCAGGCATTTGTCTGCTCTTCCGAGGCAACAAGCCACTGCGCATGGTGCAGTTGGTACTCAACGTTTTGGTGCTCGGATTCTGGTGCGGACAGTTCCTATCACTCTCATTGCTGCGCGGATGGATTGCCAACGGCATCGACATCGGGGCTACATGGCCCACTCTGTTGGTGCTCATCATAGCGATTGGCATGCCACTGATTAAGAATAAGCATTATTACTGCACGTGGATTTGCCCCTACGGCAGTTTGCAGGAGTTGGCTTCTCGCCTACCCTTCCCCAAGATTCACTGCTCTGCGGCGGTCTATCGATGGATGACGAGAGTGCGCATGGCGGTGTTCTGCTTGCTCATGCTCTTGCTCTGGACTGCATTCTGGGGCGGCGAGGTGCTCGACTATGAGCCTTTCACCGCTTTCCTCTTCACCACGGCTATGCCTGCCGTAATCGTCTTGGCAGCGGCTTTCGTATTGGCAAGTTGCTTCATGCCCAGATTGTGGTGTCGCAGTCTGTGCCCTATGGGCCAACTACTCGACCTCGCGGAAGATTCCACTTCACGGAAAACTCCGATCCAAAAGAATAAGGACTCCATCTCTCTTAAAAACTCCGATCCAAAAGAATAAGAAATGAATAAGTACAAGATTGTTTCACTCGTGCTCGTCATAGCGCTACTCGCCACGATGGCACACCTCGTTGCCTCTCATAAGCAGGCTTCTGAAGCGACCGCGAATGGTTCATGCAATGCATCGGAAGTGGTGATGCACAACATACTCTCGCGTAAGAGCGTACGCTCGTATACCGACCGCGCCGTAAGTCGCGAACAGCTCGACACGCTCGTGCGTGCCGCCATGGCTGCTCCCACAGGCCGCGACATGCGTCCGTGGAAATTTATCGTCGTCGACAGTAAGGCCACCATCGACTCGCTCGCGCCCCTCCTCCCCTACGCCAAGATGCTCAAGGAGGCACAAGCCGCAATCGTGGTGTGTGGCGACCTTAGCGTGACCGACGACGAGGGCAAGCCCTCTACCAACTGGGCATTCGACTGCTCTGCCGCAACCGAGAATCTGCTCTTACAAGCCGAAGCTATGGGATTGGGCGCCGTATGGACTGGTGTCTATCCTTACGAAGAACGCCTCGCAGTGGTGAAGAAAGCCTTCCGCCTGCCCGCACACATCGTGCCCCTCTGCGTAGTGCCCATTGGCTATCCTAAGGGCGACCCACAACCCAAAGACAAATATAATAAGGACAACATTCACTACAATCAGTGGTAACATCCATCATACACTCATACAACTCTCTCTATGAATAACACTCCCTCAGCCTCGCGCCAAGTCACGCTGGGCTTCATCGTAGGTCTGATAGCCGCTATATGCTATGGCTTCATCCCCTTCTTCACGCTACCAATCAAGCATGATGGGGCGTCGCCCAACTTCATGTCCGACCCCACGATTCTCTTCTACCGATTCGGCTTTGCCAGCATCATCGTAGCCCTATGTATGTTGGTAGGGCGCAAGAGTTTTAAGGTGACTCGCGGCGAACTTGTAACCTTGATCTATCTGTCGTTTATCTCCGATGGATCGGCCCTATTCCTTATCGATGGCTACAACTATATGACGAGCGGTGTAGCCACCACGCTCCACTTCATGTATCCCGTGGTGACAGCCATCATCATGATGACCTTCTACAACGAAGCTCGTCGTTTCAGCACCATCTTTGCCGTGTGCATGGCAGTAGCAGGTGTGGGTGTCTTGTCGTGGGACCCTACGGGAAATACGAGTGTGAAGGGAGTAGTCATCGTGCTCATCTCTGCCGTATGCTATGCGCTCTACATCATCCGCGTAAACCGCTCGCGTGCAGCCACGATGGATGGCACGAAACTGGTATTTTACGTGATGTTTATCGGCGCACTCATTTTCGGTGCAGAAGCGCTACGTCAGGGCAACTTCAAGCCTATCACCACGGAACTTCAAGTGCAGAATCTGCTCTCGCTCTCACTCATCTGTACCTTCGTGACCAATGTGGCGCTGGTCTACAGCGTGAAGCGCATCGGCAGTACGATGGTGGCTGTACTCGGTGCACTCGAGCCTCTGACTGCCGTTATCGTGGGTTGCCTCGTATTCCACGAAGCCTTCACTTGGCAAGTCGTCGTAGGCATAGCTCTTATCATCCCCGCCGTGCTCCTCATCATCTGGTCGAGAAAGCAGCAGGATCAGAGCACTGCCGACACTAATGATGTGCACAAATAGTTCGGTCTACGCACTGCGATAGTCGAAACGCCTTTTCTCTAAAAACTTCTTTATGCAGACAGTCATCACATCTGATGGCAAGTCATAACACGTCCCCTCTTAATTTTAGTTTTTTAGGGTGGTTCTATTAATTCTGATGATGGGATTTGCGTGGTATTGGAAGTGTAATTTTGATAGTAAATGAAGGAGCATAGCGGGCTATGTGACTGAATTTACTATCAAAAGGACTCTTTCAAGACCATGTAAATCGCACATCAGAATAGAGTCTCTTGTTTTTCAGAATTAATAGAACCACCCTTTACACAAGCAGGTGTCTGATTGCAACGAATCGGACACCTGTTTGTTAGCAAATGGACATATAGGCATAGCAATCAGACACAAATTTTAAGCTTCGAAGTTTACCTTTGCGGTATTGAATTACAGTAAAAAGCGTAAATTATGAAAAAGAAAATTTTGTGCATGCTATGCATGGCTCTTGCCATGATGGCATGGTTGCCTCCGCAACTGCGGGCACAGACTCAGCCCGCGGGAGGAGACGGCAGTAGTGAAAGCCCGTTCCTCATCACCTCGGCCGAGGAACTTCAATGGTATGCCAACTACGTGAACGGCGAGAGCGGCGACAACGTTGTGCACAGCACGGCGTGTGCCAAGCTCATGAACGACATCGACCTGTCCACCGTGTGTGGCGAGGGCATTGGCAACTGGACGCCGATTGCGAAATACGGTATCTATACGGACAATAGCGAAAACCGCTATAATGGCACCTTTGATGGTAACGGCCATAGAATATCCAATCTTTATATAAATGACTCTAAAGGCCAAATTTGCGGATTGTTTGGGTACATATATCCCACCATCTCAAAAACATCTGTTCTAAACTTGAAGATGTCCAACGTTCAAATAGTTGGGAACAGTCGATGCGCCGCAGTATGTGGTGGTGGCTTTTCTGCTGCGTTTGAGAACATTGAAATAGAAAGTGGCAGTATCTCTGGAGTAAGCATGATTTATGGTGTTGCCAGTTATAATGGAAGTGCGAGAAACTGTATAAATCGTGCCAATGTGACGGCCAGCAGTGCACATGCTGCAGGTATCATCTCTAATATTGGCAAAGAAATATCCAACTGCAGTAACTATGGAAAAATAACCTCAGGCTATGGTCGAGCCGGTGGCATTGTCGATGGCAGTAATGGTTCCACAAAATTGGTAAATTGTGTCAACTATGGCGACATTGTGCTGACTCAAGCAGTAAATACCAGTATCGATGGCTACTATGCCGTTGGCGGTGTAATCGGGCATCCTTGGAATTTGGAAGTCAGTAACTGCGCAAATTTCGGAAATATCTACCTAACAGAACAGTCAGAACTTGTAGGTGTCATTGCAGGTACAAGTAAACTTGGAGTTGCTAGTGGCATTTGGGCAAATACTGGCAATGTATTCGTTGGCGGCACAGCTCAGGCCAACGTGTCTGTTCTGCAATCTGGCATGAAATGGCTGAACGATGAAGTCAACAACAATGCCACTTGTCTCTCGCCTACGACAGAGCAACTTGCTTCGGGATGGATCACCTGGCAGTTGCAACAGAACTGCACCACGCAGACGTGGGGACAAAACATCAGTACCGACCCTAAAGATGCGTATCCCGTCATCGGTGGCAGCACGCTGTACGCCGAAGGACAATGCACCGACGATCCTTCAGCAGCAAGCACTTTGAGTAACGATCCGAGCATTGTGACTCACAACCTTACGCATCATGATGCGGTGCCTGCGACTTGCCTCGAAGACGGCACGATAGAATATTGGAGTTGTTCGGACTGCGGTAAGCAGTGGAGCGACGAACAGAGGCAACACATCGTGACCGACTTGACTGCAAAAGCACTCGGTCATGACTACAACGCGCAGGGCGTGTGCAGTCGCTGCGGCAAAGCTATATGTAGCGAAGGACACACTAAGGATCAAGAAATCAAAGCTGTAAAAGCGACTTGCACCACTCCAGGCAACATTGCCTACTATCACTGCGCGGTGTGCCACAAGTACTACAATACCAAGACTGATGAACAAATAGCAGAGGACAGCTGGGTAATACCCGCCAAAGGCCACTGCACCGAACCCGAACATGTGCTACCGCAGGCTGCCACTTGTTCCAGTGTGGGCAATCGTGAATATTGGTATTGCTGGATCTGCGATACATACTTTAAGGAAGAAAGTCTCGAAAATGCTTACAACAATAGTACGGACACTGAAACGAGCGTGTGGATTAAGAAGATCCCGCATACCTTGCCTGCCGACTTTGACGAGAACGGACTGAAATACTGCTCAGCATGCGGATACTTCGAGGGTGAAACACCAGTGCTTGTGGCTGACGAAGCATCAGAATTTAATGGATACTATGCTCTAAGCAAGGCAGGTCATCTGGTGTGGATGCACAACCAACTGCAAGTATACGACGAAACGACAAAAACCTATCCCAACGAAAGCATCAAGTGCTATCTGACTGGTGATATCAGTCTGAGCGACGTTTGTCACCCTGCCGATGAAGCAAAAGGCGTGGCAGAGGCTAGTTGGAATCCTATTGGCGACATCACCCCCTTCAAAGGCACATTTGACGGCAACGGACACACGATTCGTGATTTGTACATCAACAATCCGGGCTACGATCTCGGATTGTTCGGACGCGCTGATGGCGCTCAGATAAAGAATGTCACTGTGATAGGAAACGTTACGGGCTCTCATGTAGAAGACGACATCCAGTCGGGCACTTACGTAGGATTGATCATAGGCCTTGGCACATCAGCTACCCGACTCACCAACTGCGAAAGCATAGGCAGCGTGACGGGCTACAGCTATGTAGGCGGCATTGCTGGCATCGTGCCATCAAGTGACGGTGTTATTACTTCGTGTACCAATCATGCAACTGTGAAGAGCATAGGGCAAGGCTCTTACATTGGCGGCATAGTCGGAATGGGGCGAGGTGTCTCATTGTGCGTAAACTTTGCCGATGTTACGACCGATGGAAATAATGTGGGCGGTCTGGCAGGCCAGATTTCTCCCGATAACAACGGACAAGGCATGAGCGACTGCATGAATGTGGGCAACGTAAAAGGACGCTCCATCGTGGGCGGTTTGGCGGGGGACTGTAGCGCTGCTGAGAACGGCAATAATTACAGCATTGGCCGCATTGAAGCCACTGATAAATATGCAGGACTTCTCGTAGGTGGATACAATAATGACCCGAGCCGTGCTTTTGAAAATACATATTATGTAAAGCAGGGAGTTGTGGTCGAAAACGGAGTTAGCACGCAGGGCAAGTACTGTGGCTACCTCGGTAGTGGCGCAATCTCAGCAGCAGCACAAGCCATCAAGCTGGCTGACGTAAGTTCGGGCAAACTTGCCTATATGCTTGCAAAGAATAGTGGCGACGCTTGGGGACAAGAATTGGGCAAAGGTGCCTACCCTGTGCTGAACGGTATGGCCGTATACTTTTCTGGCAGCACGCTGTGCAACGGCCACTTGCTGAGTGAAACGTTTACCAACGACAAGGCGCAAGAGACTACCGCCTCGCCCGCTCACTCTCAAGAGTATGAAGATGGTGGATTCTGCACAGTGTGTCACGAAAGCCGTGAATTGCACGGAACAGGCACCGCCGATGATCCTTATCTCATCTCAAACGAAAGCCAACTGGAGTATTTCCGCAACCAGTCTAACTCGGGCAACACCTACTCGGCACACGCCAAACTTGTCAATGACATAGACCTACAATACGCTTCAGCATCAAGCTGGACACCGATTGCCCAATCAAATAGCTATAGTGGTACGTTTGACGGCAACGGGCACAGCATCAAGAATCTGTATTCCTCATTCTACCAAGGTGGACATGTAGGACTGTTCGGCATTGTCTATGGAGGCATTATCAAGAACCTTACGGTTGAGGGCGTTATCGAATCGTCGTGCAGCAACCAAGGTATGATAGTTGGCCTGTCCGTTGGCACCAATTATTACAATTGTGTGGCTAAGGGAAGCATTAGCGCCACGGGCAACTACGTTCGATATGCGGGAGGCATAACAGGCTACATTGCTCAAAGTAGCTCTTCCGTGCCCGTCATGCAGGGCTGCGCAAACTACGTTGATATCACCTCTGCTGCCCCATATACGGGTGGACTCATAGGCAATGTTAGCAATGCCATCAGCATGACCGACTGCGCCAACTACGGCAATGTGACTGGCACCGGAATTGTGGGCGGCCTGATTGGATACACTGACCCCAGAAGCGAGAGTAGCATTACAGATTGCTATGTAGCAGAATGTGAAGTGAGAGGAACGGGCGATAAAGTACTTTTGACTTGCTATGAGCCTTCGGGAAGTTTGTCGCACTTTGATAACATTGTCTTTGCAAAGGACGCCAAGGTATTTGCCTCAACTGATGCCACAGAGCCCGAAGTCCTTTCAAGCCGTATAGCTTACGGAGATTACAATGCTTCGACGGCATTCGTTGGCATGGCGGCACAGCAGATTGCTAGTGGTGAAGCCACCTATTTGCTCAACAACAAGACAACTGTTTCACCCGTTTGGACACAAGACCTCAGCCTGGCAGACGGCCGACCCACACTTGGAGGCGACACCGAAGCATACACCGTGTATAAAACGGGCTATGCTCATGGTAGCACCACTTGCTTGTACAGCAACAGTCAAGCCAATGAAAACACGCTGCATCCCGATGTCGACGACAACGGTAGTCACGACGCTGCGTGCGATTATACTCACAATGGCGATGGCACGCACAATGCCGCATGCAACGTGTGCCAAATGCAAGCAGATCACCAAACTTGCACGCTATCGAAAGGCATCTGCGTGAAGTGTCTTTACGGCGAATTGTTCGAGCTATTTGACGGCGAGGCTTACACCTTTGCCTCAGGTGCAGAAGCTGCCCAATTGAACTATACCCGCAATTTCGGTGGCACGAACTGGACTACATGGTATGTGCCGTTTGAACTGAAGCTCACTCCTGAACTTTGTCAAAAGTATGCCTTCTCGCGCATCAACAATGTACACCAATACGACGATGACAACGATGGCCTGGCCGACCGCACCATCGTAGAGAGTTTCAACCAAACCGAAGGTATGACTCTCAAAGCCAATTATCCATACATAGTGCGCGCCCTGACCGATGCAGACAAGGCTATGTTCATCACCCTTGACAACGTGACACTGGCCAAGGCCGAGAGCAAGCACATCGAGTGTATGAGCATTGACTACGTTTACACCTTTACCGGTACATACGAGGAAATGAGTGATGGTGATGGCGGTAGCGCATCAGACTCTCCCCTATCGCTCTTTGACTACGCTGACGAGAGCAAGTGGCTCAACTTCCACAGCCTGCCAGCTCAACGCCACCACCTTGTGATCACGCCTCGTGAAGGCAATGCTCCATCGATGGCACCTGCACGCATCATGCTGCAAGTGATTGGCGAAGAAGCCGTAACGGGCATAGTCAGTCTCTATAGCCGTGACAAGCGCAGTACAGAGACCTACGATCTGTCGGGCCGTCGTGCCAACAGCAATCAGCGCGGACTGCTTATCAAGAATGGCAAGAAAGTACTCATTAAATAACAACTCTCAATAGACTACATCCTATGAATAATAGAAAGCAATACATAGCACCCATCATCACGCTTTACCGCATGGAAGCCTCAACCATGCTTTGCGGCTCACCTGGTAGCAATGTGACCGAGACCGAGGTTCGCCCGGGCGAATATGCGCCCGATCCACCTCAGCACAGCAGCGGACTGACAACAAGCGATGAGCCTTGGGACACAACGTGGTAATTTTATAGTAAGCATCCCATACAATCCGTATTGTAGAAATCGAGTAGGAGATAAACACTAATCATAGGTGTTTATCTCCTACTTTCATGTATACCTACTTCATTTACACCGACCGTTCCGAATAGCTATGGGGCTTTGATTTATATAAGCATGCAATCGTGCTTCTATCCTAAATATCGGTCCTTGTCATGTATGTTTGTGCACTAATTGGTAAGAAAGTATGGACAAGCAGCAGAGATGTTACCGTCAGTTTCTTCTTTATCATTATGTTCCGTTTGTTTGATTGTTTATTATGCAAAAATAGTGTAATCTCTTGTTTCTCAAGATACACATATTACAGATTTCATTACCTTTTTCCCTTAACAGAAACTTCTATGCATGTAACGAGAGAACTATATTATTATCATGCTAAAACATAGGTTTTCCCGTTTCTTCATGTAGGATTTTCCATCGTACACCGCTCGGTGGCAGCATTGCCACCGCCCAGTGGCAGCATTGCCACCGCCCGGTGGCAGCACTGCCACCGCCCGGTGTACGATGGCATGGTAATCATTTGCAAACGGTAAGATGCTCATTTTCAAATGGTAAGATACTCTTTTATAAATGGTAGGATATTCATCTGCAAATGGCAAGACGATTAGGCAGCATTTTGAAGAAGCAACATAAAAAAAAGGATCTGTGCTGATTCGTGCAAATAGCTTATCTACACGTATCACCATAGACCCTAAATAAATAAAGGAAACTGCTTATATAGCAAGCAAGTATTATAGCAACGTCACTACCCTATTCCATTCACTCTCGAAGTTGGGAGTGAAGTAGCCTTGCCCCATATGCTGCTGAAGTTCTGAGATGGAGAAGAAGCGTCCACCATCAAGTTCTTCGGAAGGAGTAAGCGGAGCGTCGGTCGTGGTGGTATATACATAGACCAACTCACGTTCGCACTCCGACTCGTGAACGTATCGGCACAAGAAGCGAGGCGTGAAATCGGTCAGTCCTATCTCTTCGCGGGTTTCGCGAAGCAATGCTTCCGTGGGAGTTTCATCTAAATCTATATGACCTCCTACGGCTGTGTCCCAACGATTGGGCTGGATGCTCTTCCATGCGGGACGATGCTGGAGATATACTTCGCCTTGCGGATTGAACACGTGAAGGTGGACCACAGGATGAAGCAGCATGCTCCGTCCGTCGTGACATTCTCCACGTGTGGCTTTTCCTACTACTGTGCCTTCGGGAGTGACTACAGGCAGAAGTTCATTATTATTGTCGTGCATAAAGAAAGATATTCTTTAGAAAGAACGAACTTTATTAGCGCATATTACGCATAGGATGAGGAAGGACCTTTAAGGGATGAGCAACGAACTGTCGCCGTAACTCAAGAAGCGGAAGTCGTGGCTCAATGCATAGTCGTAGACGCGATGCCAATTATCACCAATGAGCGCCGAGACAAGGAGCAAAAGCGTGCTCTTCGGTTGGTGGAAATTGGTCACCATGGCTTTGACTACATGGTATTCGTAGCCTGGCGCAATAATAATCTGCGTTGCGGCATGAAGCACGGGCAAGGCGTTGCGATCCATCCATTGTAACACTTCTTGAAGCGCCTCAATCGTGGTAAGCTTCTGCTCGGGTGAAGCGGCATATTCATAGGGCATCCACTGCTGTACGTGTAAGTCGTCGGAATGGATGTCGGGCTGGTGGTGAATCATTACGCCGAGATAGTAAAGGCTCTCAAGCGTACGCACGGAGGTAGTACCTACAGCTACGCAGCGGCCATCGTGAGCTAAGAGTCGCTCTACGCTTTCACGCTTCACGGCTATCCACTCGGAGTGCATCGGATGGCCACCAATCTCTTCGCTCTTTACTGGGCGGAATGTTCCAGCTCCTACGTGAAGGGTTATTTCGTTGCGCTCCACTCCCTTGGCATCGAGCGCTTGAAGCACACGTTCGGTGAAGTGAAGGCCAGCTGTGGGCGCAGCCACAGAGCCTTTGATCTTGCTATATACCGTCTGGTAGGTCTTTAGGTCGCTCGCCTCGGTGTCGCGATTGAGGTATGGAGGAATGGGGAGTTCGCCAATGGCTTCGAGCACTTCGGAGAACGCAATGCTGTCGTCGCCCCAGTCGAACACCACTTCGTGTCCCGTACCGCTAAGTCCTACGCGTTCGGCTGTGAGCGTAATGGTCTTTTCGCCCACTTTGATCTCGCGTTCGAGCTTTCCCTCTTTCCATTTTTTGAGGTTTCCGATAAGGCAAGTCCACGTCACGCGGCGTGTGGTGCTGAAATTGACTTGATAATCATGAGGTGTATGGGGCTCCAAGCAAAACACTTCGATGAGAGCTCCCGTCTGTTTGTGGAAATGCAGACGTGCTTGTATCACCTTGGTATTATTGAACACCATAAGTTCGCCTGCTGGCAGATATTGCGGCAGGTTGTAGAATACGTCTTCACTGATTTCTCCACCTTTGTAGAGCAGCAATTTGCTCTCATCGCGCACGGCTTTAGGATACTTTGCAATGCGTTCGTCGGGCAGAGGATAGTCGTAGTCGGCTATGTGGATATGTTTGGGATCGTTCATGATTCTTGTGAATTGATGAGAGGCTACTTTATAACCTTGTAACCTCAATACTACAAACTAACAATTTCATACGAATAATGCCACCAGTCCGCCTATTCCTATCACATCGCTAACGATGAGCACACTCACGCCAGCCTTATAGAAACCACGACGCCAAGCATCAAGCCCCACGAAGAAGAGTACGACGGGAACGAACCACAGCAATTGCATGGCTAAATAGATAAAGAAGCGAGCCACAGCACTCTCACTTGTACCAAAAGGCATACCGCCAAAGAGATAGAGCGGCGAGAGCAGAAGCGGTATCATGCTGACAAAGGCAAGAGCCAGCAACCATTTAGGAAATTCTGACACGGATGGATAGATATTGTTATTGTTAGTTACTACTGCAAAATTAGGAATAATATTTGAGCTTACGCATTATTTCTATCCGAAAGGTGAACGAAACGGCATTTATCATTCTCTTGTCATTCATTTATCGTTCTCTTGTCATTCATGCCTTTTCTTGTGTGCTATACGTCTTCTTCTTGGATTACGTGGCAGAGTCTGTTGACATCTTGTTCGAAGGTGTCGCGATTTTTGGCACGATTTTTCATAGCCGACTTATAATTATAAATGGTCTGCGGACTGTAGAAGAGCAGCGTAGCTATCTCTGCGCTCGCTGTTACTCCGAGGCGCATAAGAGCATAGATGCGAAGCCCTGTGGTAAGAGAGTTGGGCGATTCGGGCTGTATCTGTGCATCATCGCGAAGCAAGAGGTTGAGCTGACCGACAAAGTCGGGATAGAGCATGATGAAGGCACGATCGAAGCGGTCGTAAAATGTGGCGGCTTCTTCCTCTTGCATGCGTATGTGGTTGAGCTTCGTCTGCAGTTCATTGGTCTTGCCGGCTTTGATACTACGAAGCACGAGCTTGCGCAAATTGTCGAGCTTACCGATATAGATTGCGCTGAGATCGAGGAATAGGCGCATATACGTTTCGCGGCGCTGATTAGTAGTGCTGAGTTGCTGATTGAGTTTTTCGAGCAGAGCGTTTTGCTCTCGCAGCTGCAGTCGTCGAAGGTTGAGCTTCTTATTCTGTTGATAAGCCAGCCATATGAAGCCCATCAGCGTGAGTGCAAGCACGCTCAAGCCTCCCAAGCCCCAATAAAGGAGCGTGGTACGAGAGTTGATCTGCGACTGATAGGCGGCTACCACCTTAGGCAAGATGCGCGATATCTCGAGCATGCGAAGGCGATTGTTGTAGAATTCAGCGTCCTCCATGGAACAGTAGATATACTTCACCGCTCGGCTGGAGTAAGATTCGTCCTTTTCGTAGAGATAGAGCGAGAGTTCCTGCAGGGCAAGATTCTCCTTAAGCGGACATACTTGGTCGGAGATGCCAGCCTCTACCATGTAGTGTTCGTACAGGTCCATTCGTCCCAAGAGCTTATAGCCACGAGCGAGGGCATAGGCCGACGATGCATAGAGTCGGTCGTCGACCTTGACCAACTGCAGTACGCGATGATAGTGACGCATGGCTTCGGTATTCTTTCCACCATAATATAGGGCTTCGCCCGAGAGGTAATGGTACATGGCGCCACCACGAGGAGTGCTGCTGATAGCTTGTTGTAAATACTTGAGTCGGAGATCATTGAAATGAGGAGCGAACTCTCTATCGTTGCAATAGGCCGACCAGAAGTTGTAGAGCCATGAGAGGGAGTAATAATACTTAAACTGCAACGCGCTGGGAAGCTTCTCGGGCCGTATCTGCTTGAGCACTTCTTCGCCTTGGCTGTAGTAGCCACTGGTGGCGAGCAGGAGGCCTTGATGTATGCGAAAGTTGTCTTGGAAATAGCTATTGTGTGTGCTTTCCGCAAGCTGCAAGCCTCGCTTCACGTAGACCATGGCGGAGTCGAAGCGGAAGGTATAATATGCTTCGAACAGGCGGTCGTAGACGGCGAGTCGCTCACCAGCGGTCATAGAGGACCGAAGCTGAGATTTGATGCGGTCGATGCTGCTTTGCTTGCGTGCCACATACTCTGATCGGCGTGCCACATAGCTGTCCAACCGATCGAGATCGGACTGCGCGGCATGAAGCGACAAACCGCTGACGAGGCTCAGCAATAGGAGGAGGATGCGTACTGCTTTCATGGTTGATCTGTAAGAATGGTTCTCATGTGCCTCAAGGGCAATTGTTAATAAGATTAGAGGGCATTATTGCTTCGTGCTGCAAATATAATGATTTACTTTCGGTTAATTACTATCTACTTTAGCATTTTTGCAGTATATGTAAAAATGAATGATTATCAGAGCATAACGAACGATGTGCTTGAAAAATAATCTACTTACCGCTTACTCACATTAGGATTTCGACGCAAGTCACCGTAATTTTGCCAGCGAAAACGATAACGCCGCGTTTTGCTACAACGACATGACAAACTCAGCGGCGTACAGCTACACACTACAAATCATTATCATACCCATGAAATCGGTTACCTTTCAAGCTTTGACCTCATGCGTATTGCTCGCTGCAAGCATGCAGGCTCATGCACAGACCAACAGTTCGGCACAGGCTGACAAAGGCGAGGAACGCAACGTCATGCTTAATGCCGCAGACGCGAATAAGCCACGCGAGATTCAAATAGGCTTACCCAGCGAGGACGTCAACGTATATGAAAACGGACTTCCCGCTGTCTACTCTTCATCTGTTCACAAACTTTCTGCTCACTGGCGCAACGATGCCAGCCTCGGAAGCACAGGACTGCTCTCGCCATCCGAGTCGGCCATCACCACGGGCAACATTGCTTACTCCGTAACGGGATTTACCGACTTAGGTCAAAAGGACTTCCATGGTAAGATCAACTATCGTGTAAACCACTTCGGCATGCAGAACTTCGACGTCAACTTCAATGGTGGCATCGGTAAGAACTGGCTCTACAATGCGGGTACGTATCAGAACTTCGATCCGGGCTCATTCAAACTGCAGTTTGCAGAGAATGCCGACCGCACGCAGATCTACCATGTGGGATTGACCCGTCTGCTCAATGAGGGAAAAGGCTACATCTCGCTGCAGTATAAACATGCCAACAGCAAGAACCCTGGCAACTTTGCCAACGCTGCTCCATTTATCTACGTGGGCGATGGCTCGATTAAGAAGGTGAATGGCTTCGATCCCGGCCGAAACTCTTACGTGCCTTATAATGGTGCGTTTACCTACACCGACATCATGGACGGGCAGAAGAAGACGTGGAACTTCAACCGCGGCAGCGAGAACCGTTCTCACGAGGTGGCTTTGCTTAGCAACTATCGATGGGACAACGGACTGCAATGGAAACTCGATGCTAAGTTTATGTACGTGCCCGTGGCCAACTACGTAGACTTCGGCGGAAGCACCATCAGCGAAGTGACTGCTGCCGATGGCTATACGCTCGACGAGAATGGAGAGAATGCTTACGAAGGACTGATCGAAGGACGCCGCACCTGGCTTCACTTTGGAAAGGTGACGAGTGGCATGCTCACCACGGAACTCAATAAGCAGTGGGGCGGTCACAACGTGCGCCTGGGCCTCAACGAGTGGTACTACCATCTCAACTACCACTCTTCTTCGCTCCAATGGACGGGCACCGTTAGTCCCTATCCACAGGTGCTCTACTCTATGGCAACTGACCCGACTGATCCTACACTCACCCCGAAGCGCACACAGTTCTTTGGTTTCAACGAGTTGAGCCCTGAGTATACGAAGGGATCGGAAAATAAGCTTGCTCTCTACCTCACCGACAACTGGAAGATCAACGATAAGCTCAACCTCTACTATGGTGGCCGCTTGGAGTACTACCGCATGTCGGCCGATCAGATATCGCAATCACGCTTCTCGGGCTTCCACATTGGCGACTACAATACTTATGCTTACGGCGAAGACGGACAGATCGTAGCAACGCCTCACAGCATCCACCCCGCCAACGTGACAAAGAACAAGCTCAACTATGCCGCCACCTTGCAGCTCACTTACGACATTGCTAAGGGATTTGGCATCATGGCCGACGGAACGGTCGCCACTCGCTATCCGCGCATCAGCGACTACGCTGGCACCGGTCCTACGGCTGAACAATATAAGCGCGTCACCATCCCCCTCGTGCGTGGTGGTATCTATTATAAGAACTCATGGTTGGATCTCTCATCGATGGTGACCTACATTGCTAAGTCTAACAATATCGACCAGCAGAACCTCACGAAGCCTGGCACAAGCGAGGGCAAAACGGTGCTGCTCATCTACAACATCCAGACGCTTGGATGGACCACCACTGCCGAAGTGAAGCCCTTCAAGAACTTCTCGCTCCACGCTCTCTTCACTTATCAGAAGCCGGTATATAAGAACTACAATGCGAGTGTGACCTTCAGCGATGGTCAGCAGATGTCTGTCAATGCCAACAATATGATTGTGAAAGAGATTCCGCAGATTCTCGTAGAACTCGATCCGAAATACAACATTCTGCCCAACCTCAACGTATGGCTCTCCTTCCGCTACTTCGGCAAGACTTACGCCAACCTGCAAGAAGCGCTCTACTTCAACGGTCACTGGGAGACCTTCGGCGGTATCAACTGGACGGTCAACAAGCGACTCTCTCTCGGTGCGAGCGTAATCAACTTCCTCAACCAGAAGGGTGCTAAGGGCACCATCAGCGGTTCGGAATTGATCAGCAAAGCCGATGCTAACAAATACGCTGGCAAGTACATGAGCGGCAGCTATATGCGCCCGCTTACCTTCGAGTTTAGCGCAAGCTTCAAGTTTTAATTGATTCTAAGGAATAGGATTTCTAGAAAAACTAGAAACCCTAGAAAAACTAGAAACCCTAGAAAAACTAGAAAGACTAGAAAGACTAGAAACCCTATAAGCCTTAGAATAACTAAAGCTACTTCCCTCCCCTCAAAATCCCCTCCTCAAAACTTTTCATTATGAATACTCTCCCCAAAATAGCACTGATGGCCCTTTCGCTGGCCACAATGAGCGTGAACGCACAGACGGTGCGCGTGAGCACGCAGAATACCGACCTCGTACTGAAGGTTTCACCCAAAGGCCGCTTGTACCAAGTATACTATGGCGACAAGCTGAAGAATACTGCCGACTACGACAACATCACATGGAATGCCTATGCAGCCTCGGATGGTGCAGTGACCACACGTGGACATGAAGCCTATGCTGCTTCGGGCGGCGAAGACTACTTTGAACCTGCCGTAGCTATCACGCATGCCGATGGCAACATGACTACCTACCTCTATTATAAAGGTGTGGAGACAAAAGCCGTAGATGGCGGCACCGAGACCATCATTACGCTGCAGGACGATAAGTATCCCGACACCGTGAAACTCCACTACGTGGCTTACGACAAGGAAAACGTCATCAAGACCTGGACCGAGATATCACACTCCGAGAAGAGCCCTATCACGCTCTGGCGCTATAGCAGCACCATGCTCTACTTCGACGCTTCGAAGTACTTCCTCACCTCTTACCATAGCGACTGGGCTAAGGAAGGTCAACCCGAGACGATGCAGCTCACCACGGGCAAGAAGATTATCGATACCAAACTCGGCAGCCGCGCCGCTATGCATGCTGAGCCTTTCTTCGAACTGGGACTTGACGGACCCGCTCGCGAGAATGAAGGCAACGTGGTGCTCGGCACGATCGGCTGGACGGGCAACTTCCGATTCACCTTCGAGGTGGACAATGTGGGCACACTGCGCGTACTGCCCGCCATCAATCCTTATGCCTCCGACTATAAGCTCCGTGCTGGTGAGACTTTCACCACACCCGAATTTATCTTCACCTCAAGCTCTACGGGTACAAGCCAAGCCAGCCGCAATCTCCACGACTGGGCACGCCGCTACCAGGTGAACATGGGTATGGGCGACCGTATGACGCTGCTCAACAACTGGGAGAATACAGGCTTCGACTTCAACCAGAAGAGCCTTGCAGAACTGATGAAGGATGCCAAGGATCTGGGCGTCGACATGTTCTTACTCGACGATGGATGGTTTGCCAATAAATATCCGCGCAATGACGACCACGCTGGTCTGGGCGACTGGGAGCCCAATCACGCCAAACTGCCCGACGGCATACCCGGACTCGTACGCGATGCCAAGAAGGCAGGTGTGAAGTTTGGCATATGGGTAGAGCCCGAAATGGTGAACCCCAAGAGCGAACTCTTCGAGAAACACCCCGACTGGGTGATACAGCAGCCCAACCGCGACACTTACTACTATCGCAATCAGTTGGTGCTCGACCTCTCCAACCCCAAGGTGCAGGACTACGTGTTTGGCGTAGTAGATCGCATCATGACGGAAAATCCCGACGTGGCCTACTTCAAGTGGGACTGCAACAGTCCGATCACCAACATCTATTCGCCCTACCACAAGGCCAACCAAGGCAACTTCTACATCGACCACGTGCGCGGTATCTACAACGTGATGAAGCGCATCAAGGCTAAGTATCCCAATCTCCCCATGATGCTCTGCTCGGGCGGTGGCGGCCGCATGGACTACGAGGCGCTGAAGTATTTCACTGAGTTCTGGTGCTCCGACGATACCGATCCCTACGAACGCCTCTACATCCAGTGGAGCCTCTCAAAGTTCTTCCCCGCCAAGACGATGGGATCGCACGTGACCAACTGGAACAAGAAGACTTCTGTGAAGTTCCGCACCGACGTATGTAGCTCTTGCCGCTTGGGCTTCGACATCGACCTCAAGCCGCTCGTTGGCACTGACGACTATACCTTCGTACAGCAAGCAGTGAAGAACTGGACTCGCCTGAAACCCGTCATCCTCGATGGTGATCAGTATCGACTTGTCTCTCCTTATGAGACGGATCACAGTGCACTCAACTACGTATCGAAGGACAAGCAGCACGCCGTGCTCTTCGCCTACAATCTCCATCCACGCTATAAGGAGCCGCTCATCCACCGCGTACGCCTTCAGGGTCTCGACTCGCAGCGTCAGTACCGCGTAGAAGAGATCAACCTGATGCCCGGCACGAAGTCGACCTTCGACTTCAACGGTCAGTCATTCTCTGGCGACTATCTCATGAAGGTGGGTCTCAACGTGCTCTCTCCCGAGGAAGGCACCAGCCACGTATTTGAACTGAAATAAATTATTTTTCTCATAAAGCGCGAAAGCTTGAAAGCCATGCAACGTGATTGCACTGTGCTTTCAAGCTTTTTTAGTGTAAGTTAGAACGCATCTTTTTGCTCCGCCCCCCTATTGTGGCGCATTGAATACATTTGTCATGTCTTGAATGTTTCGTTATCATATCTTATGCCAAGATAATGCATTTGCCCTACTTTCCCAATTCTTAAAAACAAATTATCTTATGCCGACGCGAGACGCGTCGCCCACAAAGCTGGATGGATGAGCCCTCTGTTTGTTATGTGGGCGACGCGTCTCGCGTCGGCGTAAACGATAGAGCGATTCCTCCTCATCGGCGCGTATTTGTGCGCGCACGAGCGGGAGAGCTCTTACTTGTAGAAGTCTTGGAAGAAGTCTTCGGAGCGGGAGTGGTAATATCTAAATTATAGAATACTATGCCCCAATTCAGGTCTTCGTAGTAAGGCATAGCCAATGCTAACATACGAAACTGCTGAAGGCTTTGAGGCACATCACCCACCTCTACGACTACTTGCACAGGAATGCCGGGCAGAAAGTTCTGCGTGCTTTCGAAGGGAGCATTGTTTACGAAGAGTCCCACGTTGGAATAGACATTACCATCGGCATCGTAGATACCATGTCTGCCTGTGGCAAAATTTGCGGGAATGGCCTTCTGCGATGTATTAGTTGCCGTAAATTTCAGGCGCACCTTGTTACCATCACGCACGCAGCTTTTCAAGTCCACCTGGATGGTTGGCATTGAACAAGCTATGCCATCCGATCCATCTTGCGGATAGGCTTCGATGGGAATATTGCGTCCCAAGGCTTGATACGTGTTGTAGTGCGGTCCGCATTCTGCACCGCGAAGGTCGAATAGCGCAAGTTCCGTCAGTTCATCGGGCACACTTTCTATCATCACCGAGGTGCGAAGTGCAAGCCCTGCAGGTACATGTAAATCGGTCTCGTTGGAGGTCCAATGTTCCTCCGAGCCGTTGCGTATCTGCGCTTTGTATACGTTGCCATCGGCATCTGCAAAGGTAGATTTCTGTGCGGAAACAGGCCAGTTTGAACCAAAGACAGTGATGTCGTTGGTAGAGTTTGTGACGTTTCGAAGCATGAGATCCACGCGCACACCTCCACAAAAACGATAACAACGATCAATGCTTATCTCAAGACCAGGGAAGGGTACTAATTTGTCTGCTGCAATCTGTGTGCTTGTTGTCTCAAAGCTCACGGCAGCACGTGCTTTCACCATGGGAATGCCCAACAACATGAGGCCACTAAGTAGGCAAGATAGGTATTTCATAAAATGTCTCATTTGGGATATTATTCTGCTTATGCGCTACAAATATAATCAAAATTACTAAATCTGTGCAAAGTTTACACAACTGACTTTAATCATTCTCACAAATTCATTTGCAGCGCGAAGATAATACTTTCCGCTTGGAAGCTCCAAAAAGTGTGTACAGTTTGTTCACTTTTTCTACTTCAAGCGTCTTCTCGCTTCGCGTACGCGCGCATTACAGTCGATTTCCTTCCTTATTGCTTACATTTGCCTCTTCACCTCTTATCCCAACTTTCACACCCCTAAAAAACTTTCAAACTTTTTTTATCGAAAATGCTATA
>CALEKA010000119.1 GCA_937898715.1 uncultured Prevotella sp. | reverse complement strand
GCGGTCCAATGGTGAACGTCTTATCGTCTGCTATTCCGAAAAGCGGGCAAAGAAGGATGTCTACAACCGTACCAGAGGAATCGCACGGTTGAGGAAAGCCTACAAGAGTGGACATATTACCAAACAGCAGGTGAACCGCAGAGGCTACAACAAGTTCCTTGAGATTAGCAGGGATATTGATGTAAGCATAAGCGAGGAGAAGATTGCAGAGGACTGCAAATGGGACAGATTGAAAGGGTATATAACCAACACAGACCTTGACGCAGAACGTGTAATAGACCAATACCACGGGCTCTGGGTGGTAGAACGCGCCTTCCGCATCTCAAAAGGAACTTTGGAAATGCGCCCGATGTTCCATTTTACAGAAAGAAGAATTGAAGCACATATTTGCATCTGCTTCATCGCTTATAAAGTATATAAGGAATTGGAGAGACTTATAGCCATCAACAAAATTGGAATGAGTGTTGACCGTGTACTTGATATAGCCAAAACAATCACGACAATAAAGATACGGATGCCTGAAAATGGGGAATTCTTCACAAAGACTTTGTTCCTAACCGATAAACATCGTACTATCAAGTCACTTTTCGACCTACCGGAAGCCAATTCTTAATTTGGGTGGCGCATTGACGAAGTCAGGAAATAAGCCAAAATCTTGATAGATTGACTTTGGCTTATTTGTTTTCTACAATACGGCTTGTATGGAATGTTTACCTTACACGTTATTGTTCTTGAATTATTTCCATCAGTTTATTTACAGCGTCACAGATTTTCTTGTATGAGCGCTGATATGAATAATGGCTCTGGTCTTCTAACTGAATCCAACTGTTGATGTACTTATAGGCATTGGCCATATGATAGAAATCGACATTGTCTTTATAATCTTCGTCATGGTTTATCATATGAAGATTCAAGTTCTCAAGGAATGCTGCAGAATCTTCTCTAGTAGCATAAAGTATGTGGTAAAGTTCTTTGCCATCTTCTTCCTCTTTAAGAGTCTCCACATCCCAACCTTTTTTTGTAACAAGATATTTGTATAAGAGAAATATTGAAGTTAATCTTTGCTGACCATCAATGATTTCCCACACACCTTTTTCTTGTAGCACATCTAAAGGGATGTTTTTGAAAAGTTCTTGCAGCTTATTCTCATCAGTGATAGGCCGCGCAATAATCGGCTGAAGGCAATAGAAATCATAGTCTTCCTTTGTATTATTTGCAAAGCAAAGAAGATCTCTGAGCAAGTCACCTACTTGTTTTTCCGTCCAGCGATAGCCACGCTGATAAGATGGTATGTAGAAATACCTGCCATCAAGTATTTCACCTATGGCAAATTGTTTAATTGAATTATCCATATTAGCTGTTTAGTTATTCAAATATGAACGTTTCCCAAAGTTTCTGTTCTTGCTCTTCAGTTAGCATTTCGCCCGAATGGCCTTTCTGCCAATCAATCTCGGGAAGAATGGCTTCTAATTGCTCGATGCTTATCATGGGACTGTCTGGATCACATGGGTGTTCAATGCTAATATCAACATAGTGACGCTTTTTGGCTGTACCTGCCCAATCATCACCTTCGTAGGGCTTTGACAAAAACTGCCCATGAAACACTATCCCATTAGGACCATCGCCCACACGTACCATGACATACTCGTCGTCTATGTCAGCGTTTTCCCACTCATAGATACTCCAGTTACTGCAGAAACCATCTGGCCACTGCTCTCTTGCTTTTCGGAAATCCTCTATTTTGCTACTGCTGATTTCGGGATTCCATCTCATTACGTATGTACTCATGTTTGCAAATAGATAAAATTTGAAATTAGAATCTAATCGGTGATTTGTATGCTACAAGCACCTCTTCTTGGGGCTCTCCAAATTGTACGCCATCACCATTTTTTTCTACGTCAACCTTCATCTTAACTAGGCCAGTCCAGTCATTCCAATAGGCATATTCTATCGTGGCGTGATTGTCAGATATGATGACGTTTGGAAGCAGCCTCTCTAAGTCGAATGCCAATACCTGTTCGCTTACTTTCATTCTGTCGTTAGTATTCTCGGGGCTAAATAGGTGCTCAATCCTACCAGTTTCAAAGACAAAAACCTTCGATCCATAACAGCTATGCCATCCTAAAGGCATAAAGTCTGTAAGGCTTCTCAGTAGCCATGCTTGCATAATACCTTCCTTAGTGAAAGGAACTTGGAAATAAGTCATATAATCAGGTACAGCATCGGCTTCTTCGTAACTAATTGTGTTATGGATGTACATGCTATCATCGTAGGGCTTTCCCTCTGACGGATCATATTGTATGGCTGAATTTTCTTTGCAACAATAGGCTTGGAATCTTGAACCCGTACTATTCCCTTTTTTGAAAGCATCCAATTTGTAACCTTTTCGAATCTTCAACAGCGACAGTTTGTCCAAGACGAACATGATGTCGTCGAAGCACTTGAAGTCAAATTCGTCCATAGAGTACTCAAAGTCTGCTGCCATTTTGCCCAAACAATTGTATTCTTCTTCTTCTGCATTATCTTGTCCTTGCTCATGTTGCTCTGTAATAGAACCAGTGACCCATAGCCATCCGCTGACGGGATCGCCTTCTTTCACATTAGGAAAGAAGTCTTGTCGGAAGTACAATGGTACAGATACGTCCAAATCACCTTCTTCTGTATCTCTACGGGCAATCATAATCATAGTCTTGAAGAAATCAACACCCAGCACGGATGTTTTCTCTATCGTTCCGACAGGTGATTGAAACTCTGCTTCATCGGGACACTTTGAGTCATGATTCAAAAATGCAACAAGTTTTTCTAAGTTGAATGTGACAGGAAGCACATTGCCATTCTCGTCATAATCTGGAGTCCGTCCTGATTTTGCCAACCAATCAATAGCTTGTTGACCTTCAAAACTGAAGCTATGACTTGCTTCTTGAACTCTCATTGCCAAAGCAGCCAAATCAATGGTCATGCTCTGACCTACTACATACTTACGCTTATTGCAGTAGTAATCGACTGCAAAGAAAGCAAACTTGATTTCACCTACAGAACAACAGATGGTGGCCTCCACTTGATCGTCCCATTCCATAACTTTGTCTATCTTCACTTCAATAGGTACACCTTTGCAGATGGGATAGATATAAACATGTTGGTGTCTTCCTTTCTGTTGTAAGCTATCGTGGTCAGCATTTTCATATCTCCTTCTCCGAAAGCCAAAGAGAACACGTCAGTATCCTCTTCATACATATCTTCCGTGGTCACTTGTGTGTGTGCCTTCCTCCATACATCAGACGTTTCGATAATATCACCTAAGTATTTCTGCATCAGTAGATGAGCTGGCATAATGGAATCGAGATGCTCTGCATGATTCATATATAGCTCATCGTCGGGATTGAATGGCTTGAATTTTCGGTTATACTCCTGCATGCGAGCTGAGGTGATCCGTCCACCTTCGGTTTCCAACACCAAAGCAGTTAGGTCTCCTTGCTTTATAAGCAGACATACTTGTTCTGTCTGATGGTTGCGTCCAATAGAAATTTTCGGTTGATTATTACTTCGGCTTAGCGTGTCAAGTTTATTCTTGAAATACTCTATATACTCCGCACGGCAAGGCATTTCATCAAACACCCAATCGGATGCATAGTGAAAGTCCTTGTCGAGATAAGGCTCTACGATGGAAGCATCAAACTGTTTCCATGCCTCTGCATATTTGGAAGCCAGTTCTATTGGAGATAATTCCTCTTCTAATTCTTGATTCGCTTCGTCAGGCAACACACTGACAGAATAGTATTTGAAACAGAATTCTCCGCCACATACAGCGGGCTTTCCGTTTTCACTCTCGTTTGCAATACAGAAAGCCGAAGCAAAGGTGATACGCGGAATAATGCCATTACGACGATAGTCTTCCACCAGCCATGAAGTATCTATGTCTGAAATATCACCATCTATGTCGTCCTTATATACCACTAACACGTTTACCGTCTTCTCTCCATTTGTAGCGAAGTTCGGGCGCTTCCCATTGTTTACAAAGTAAAAGTCGGGCTGTGAAGCATGAGTTTTATCACATCTTACTACCTCAACATTAGTCTCGCCATATTCTTCCATCAAGCACTGCACAGCAAATTCATGCAGTTCCTCTGTTGTCATCACCATTCCCTTGCGGCTCTCAGAGCACTTATGAGTGTGAAATACCGGTTCTCCATTCTTTATTCTTCTCATCATAACATGATTAGTTTTGAGGTTATATCTTATGAATTTGTTGCAAAATTACGCAATTCCTATGCAACCTATTTGCATTGTGATAAAGAAAAATCTCCTTTATGGGCAGTTATATCGACAAATTACAAGTTGTTTGTGTCAGATATGTGGGGTCGATTGTCAAAGTTGATATGAATCTTTGTAGAGAAGACGCTATATGCCCCATTGAAGTCAAGATGTTCATAATGAATATATGCAAGTACCGATGAAGATAATTATACTGAAATTTTGGATTTAGCATGGGCTTTCAGCCCGCTTCGCAAAATCCGAAGCTTGAGTAATTGTATTTAGAACGATAAAAATTCCTTCTCTTTTTTTACTTTAATGAACCCAATGGGTCTTGTAAATAGAACGTCGTTCCAAAACAACATGTCAAACTCTGTAACAAAAGGAGTGTAAAGAGTGTAAATATTCATTAGAGTGGTTTACGACTACTTGATGATGGAATCCGATGATGCTCTCTTTTTAGCAGACTTGACGAAATGAATCTTTAACTTATAAAACGTACAACAATGAAAACATTGATCAAAACTGCTTTATGTGCCATCACGATGGTTATGTGTAGCACAGCCGTTATGGCACAATCAAGTAATAACAAACAACAGCGCATTAGCCGCGAAGAACTGGCTCAGATGCAGGCTGGGTACATCTCAGCCCAATTGGCTCTAGACGACGCCGTTAGTAAAAAGTTCATTGCCACCTATACTGACTATCAGAAGGAAGTATGGGAAATCGGGGCTCGTCCACAGCACCATCGTCAGCAGAACTTGTCCGACGCTGAGGCAGAACAGACTATCAAGCAGCGAATGGAACGTAGCGAGAAGATCATCGCACTGCGCAAAAAGTACTATAATAAGTACAGCCAGTTTCTCACTCAAAAGCAAATACAACGAGTCTATGAACTGGAACGCCAAAATAGGAACAGATTGGCACACAAGAAGAGCGGAATACACCGTCAGCATAGTAAACGATAGAACCAATGAAACGCATTGTCATAACTCTGATGCTAGCCTGCTTGATTGCTTCGTCAAGCATCTTTGCTAAAGATCATGAAGTGACGGTGACCTACCAGAATGATACTGCTTCGGTCAAGTTGTCACCCGACTTGGATTCCTTTGTTACCTATAAAGTAATAGGATCTGATGTGGAGATAGCCCAAAGTAGCGCCATAACAGACGAGATAACTTATCGTCTTAGTGGCATTGCTGCCAATGGATCGCTTTTACTGACAGGTGACTATAAGATAACACTATCGTTGGAGGGACTGCGATTAGAGAACCAGAAGGATGCTGCTATTCAGATTAAGAACGGCAAACGCATCGCTGTTGTACTAAAAGACGGGACAGAGAATGTGCTGACCGATATGCAGGGCGGTGTACAGAAAGCTTGCATGATAGTAAAAGGTCACACGGAGTTTCAGGGTGGTGGATCGCTGACTATCAACGCCCGTGGCAAGCATGCTCTGAAAAGTAATGAGTATGTGGAACTAAAGGCTGGAACGGGCACCATCACGATGAATAGCAGCGCGAAAGACGGCATACATACCGACGAATACGTGCTCATACAGGGTGGCACGCTGCGTATCACCACTACGGGTAGTGGCTGTTGGGACGATGAGGATCTGGAGACTAAGGCTCCAGCTTGTATCAATGCTGTCGGACATGTTACTATCAATGGTGGGGTGCTTGACCTATTGAGTACTGGCGATGGAGGAAAGGGCATCAAGAGTGATAGCATATTCTCCATGAACGATGGAGAACTAACCATTCGTACCCTTGGCGCGCGCTACATCTACGAGCTATATGATGGCGACAAGAGCGATATCGATAATATCCCTGATTCGCTAAAAAACTCGCCTAAGGCTGTAACGGCCGATATGGGAGTCTGCGTAAATGGTGGAAAGTTAAACATCTTTACCGAGAAGGATGGTGGTGAGGGACTTGAGAGCAAAGACACACTCACCATTAAGGGTGGAACGCTGCACATCGAAGCTTTTGACGATTGTGCCAATGCTGCTGGCAATGTGCGCATCAGCGGTGGTGATCTCTATTTGACTTCACTCGACAACGACGGACTAGATACCAATCAGAGCATGTACATCTCCGGTGGCAACATCGTCACCTTAGCCCAACTTTCACACCTATCATCCCATTCTTATAGCTATCACGGTAGACCC
>CALEKA010000118.1 GCA_937898715.1 uncultured Prevotella sp. | reverse complement strand
AATATCAACGAGTTACAGAAGGTGGTAGAGTGGTATAAAATCCCTCTCTCTCCGCTACAGAGTCTTCTGAAAGAAATTTCAGAAGACTTTTTTCATATACTGCAATAAGGGTTCATCTTATTTCACATGGCTTTACCAAGAAACTCCCAGACGCTCCATTTCCTTACGATACTCTAAATCAGTCATACCTTCCGTATTATTCTCAAACTCCTTTTGCGCAGCAGTCAGCACTTCAAGTTCTTCTTTTGTAAAAATCTCCACCTTAGGTAAGACTTCACGAATCAAGTCAAAATTAAACGATTCTTGCCCTACACGTTCATCAATGTCCTTATCAAAATAAGTAGCCAAATCTAAAGGCATGGTTACGTGAGTTTGCGGAGTAAGTCTGTATTTGGTAGCAGGACCACGCCCTACCGTCTCAACATTTCCCTCCCTAACAGCAGCAGAAAGTAATCTCTTCATAGTGCTATCACTTGGACATCCATAAGCCCTGTCATTATCTCAGCCCTATTTGTCAAGGGATGAAAATGCAAGAACTGTAATATTTCTATATCTATTGTCATCTTCTTTATTTATTAATCGGCTCAAGATTACTCATTTTTTTTACCAATAATCGGGTCATATTGAGCTGATTTTGTAGATATTTAATGGATTTTTGAGCCGATTCGATAAAAAATGTCTTGAAAAATAGATAAAATGAGATAGATAAAACCAAGCTACTAATAGACTTAATCGTCTATATCACCCTACCAGGTGCTATGACATAAAGAAACGTGTTTGGATGCTATGGTGCCATACGCCTATACAACTATTATTATAACATTGGAGTGAGTATCTCCATATCTACTTCCGCCAGTTCGTGCTCGTTTCCAATGGCGAACTGCCCCAACGCTTCTCGCTGCATGGCAAGGTGGAGCGCAAAGCCCTTGCACGCACTGCCGACGACCGCCTTTGCGTCATTGCGACGCGTCACCCCGAGACCCTTTGGGACTTTGCCGATGCCCTGCGTGAGTATGGCTATGTGAATGCCATATACCTTACCGGCAGCAACGAGAGCGGTTTCTACCGTGCTCCTGATGGCACCGCCTATTTCACGGAGAAGGCAGCCAAGTATCGTACAGACAAGCACCACGGTGTAGCCCCTCCTTGGCTGGTGCTCAGGAAGCGATAATCGCCAAGATATACAATAAACCCTACATCTTGTACAAGTCACCTCGGAAAGTTTCTCGGTTCACAAAAGCCACATTACTTTTGCACTGTCAATAAAGACAAAACG
Organism: uncultured Prevotella sp.; assembly: GCA_937898715.1. GTDB lineage: Bacteria > Bacteroidota > Bacteroidia > Bacteroidales > Bacteroidaceae > Alloprevotella. The sequence goes on along the minus strand of CALEKA010000118.1, from coordinate 30,089 downwards.
ATTAATTTTATAGAAGACAATGAAGAAGTTAATGATTGCGCTGATGATGATTGTAGCAACCAGCACAGCAAGTTTTGCGAAGGGTGGTGACGATCACGTACAGACAGCAGCCAAGGAAGTGGCTCAAAAAGTGAAGGATGCTCCATCGGGTACAACCTATGGCGTGATGGAAGTAACCAAGAGCCACATCGTGGTGAACACACCACTCGGCCGTTACAACATCAACCGAAACGAGGACGGAAGCTTCTCCTTTATGGGTATGACAGCCCAACTCGTTTCTGCCAAGAATGGCGTGTACAAGGTGAAGACGTCGCTCGGCACGTTCAGCGTAAACACACGCAAGGCTACCGTAACAAAGCAGTAAGCAGAACAGAGCCTGCATGAAGATGGCCTTTTGAACATTGTCATGCAGACTTTAGTATTCCTTTTTTTTGTTCAGAGACATTACAATGAAGAATATGCAGAAATTTATTAGAATTGCCTTGCCGTGGGTTTGCCTCGCGGTCTTTATAGGGTGCGTTAAGTATGATATAGATTTGCGATGGCTAATAGGTGCTGCAGGCATCTGTGGCGTAAGTTATGTCATTCTATATGTGAAACTTCATAATATAGAGCACCGCAATCAGTTGAAGGCGGAAGAGGCCGCTGCGTCCGAATTGGAGAGAGTAAAGGGGAACTCATTGAAAAAGGAGATTGTAAAGCACAGGTTGGTAAGAGAATATGCCAAGAAGCTCTCTGAAAATTGTGTTGCTATTGAGAATATAAAAGGATGGTTAAGTTCGTTGAAATGGAGTTTGGGCATTATTGGCTTGCCATTGCTATTAGTTGTTCCGCTTTATTTTGTCTCAAATGTTTTTTCGGGGGGCAATACACACGTACCCACCTCAATTCATTATCATAACGCTGACGATTTGCGAAAGGTTACAGGAGTGGAATTCCCTGAGATAGTCCCAGTAGATTCTCTTTATTCGGATGGTGGATTAGCTGGTTATAATACAAATGTGGAATTTGTATCTGTAAAGCCATTGGATAAAGAGTTTTATTGTCGTTTAGACCAAGCATGCAAGACCGATTCGTGTTGTTGGAGTAAGGATTCTACGGGATATAAATATGATATCTATCCAGAAGCAATTCCTTTCGACAGAACGAAGGGTATGCATCGGAGAATGGTTGATGATGGTCACGGTAATAAGGTTTCTGATTGGGATGGGTCATATATCTCTGTCTTTGTTCCCATAAAAGGAGACACAATAATTCTCAATTATGGTTGGACAAGATAAATAGTCTACAACAAAAAGGCAAAAAGATAAATTGAAGGAAGTTTCATAACAATAATCATACATATAAAATACAATGAAAAAGAAATATCTCGTATCGTTGGCAGTCTTGCTGCTAATAGTTTGCATTCCCTTTGTACCTCCCATTTACTATAGGTACACGAGACCATTGTATAAGAATGACATTGATGCCAAGGAGTGGTATGGCAAGGTGGATTGCGAGGACTTGTCTGAGGTGAAGGACTATTGCGAGCGGCGAGGGTACAACACGGATTATTACATCCTGGTGGATTTCTCCATTCCCTCTGGCAAGAAGCGGTTTTTCATTTACGACTTGCAGCAAGGCAAACGTGTGATGAGCAGCTATTGTATGCACGGCAGCGGAAAGGGCAATACAGATGCTACACCGAAGTTCAGCAATGAGTTCGGTAGTGGCTGCTCCAGTCTTGGACGGTATGTGATGGTAGGAAAGGGCAGTAAGTTTAAGAATAGCATTCGCCTTCGTGGACTTGACAAGTCCAACTATCTCGCCGAGACACGTGGCATATTGATCCACTCGGCACGAAAGGTAACGAGATTTTCTGGTGAAAGGGACTACATCCCGATAGGTTCAGAGAGCCGTGGTTGCTTCACTGTATCGAGAGAATGTGTTGCGAAAGTGATGGAGATCTATCAGGGAGCTTCGAAGCAAAGACCTGTTATGCTTTATGCAAAATACTAACTACAGCATTATCTATCCCAAGCTTTCGGGCAATAGACGACCGCACCTCATCTGCATTCAGGCGGATGCCCTCTATCTCTGACGAATGCACAACGTCATACGTCAGGTTTTCAGCCATAGCTTTCAGTTTACTGTCAAAACCGAGAGAGGCAAGTCTGCCATACAGCAAGCCTTGCTTACGGTTAACCTTTTCAAGAATCACCGTAAGCGCTGATGCATCCCATTTGAATGCCGTCCAATTGTCTCTTCCGAGTATGTACATGTAATAAAACCATTCGTGCGACATAGGAATCTTTATAACGTCGCAATATTTGCGATAAAATTAATATTTTTTGTCGCACAACCCAGTATACATATATATGCAAAATGTTCTTATGGTACAAAGTTAGTGTTAAACCCAAGGGAACTATCTCTATTCTATTGGTTTTATACTAACTTTGTTTCAATAATAGAATATAACGCTACATCTTGCTACAAGACGCTACAAGTAGGCTACATCTTTCAATGCCTATAAAAGTTATAGTGATTTTATGAACTTGGCGATGTACTTGTCTCAATGATTCATAAGACGAGTAGTGAAATAATAAAAAGACAAATTAGATGACAAACAATGTTGAGGAAATCAAGGACCTGGTGAGAGAGTTTTACCAGACCCAAAGAGTAATAGGTGTTGACAATGATGACTTGGAACCATTTTTCTTAACCCAAGGTCATCTTATAGCCATTGATTGCGAGGAGTTTGACTTATGGAATGAGCCATACAAGGCGATTTGTCAAAAGACAAAAAACAAACTTGACACTCTGAAGGAAAAATATAAGATACACCGTGTGCTCTTTCTGTTCTTTCAGCCAACAGCCCATGAGCTGAAGATGAAAGATATGGAAAGTTTGCGTCTTATGAGCAACTTTTTAGAAAGTGTAACATGGGGATTAGGGATTTGGAACGAGGACTCCGCAAGGTTGCTGACTTTGGTCGAGATTACTTCCACCCTTTCTTGTTATCATAACAACAAAAAAGGCGACAAGTACAATAATCCAAAAAAGTAAACGTTCTCAAATAAATCTACAAAACTCCGCATCAATGGCTAACTATCAAACAACCATGAAGAATAGCAACGTAGTAATCACGGTTCATCGTGGGATAGACCAAATCGGTGGTTGCATTACCGAAATCTCCACAGAAACTTCACGGGTATTTGTTGATTTCGGCCAAAATCTCCCAGGATGTGCAGAACCTAAAACGACTCTACAAGACAAAGCGTTGGTAGCGCGAATCTTCGCAAACAATCCTAAGCCACACCAAGCCGTAGTTTACACCCATGCCCACGAAGACCATGTAGGACTCTTTGACTTGATACCTACCGATGTTCCCCAATACATAGGAAAGGGTGGACAGGAATTACTGCTTGCCAGATACGAGCTCATCAAGAAGCAAGATATCCTGTTCAGCAAGGTAGGCATCTTGGTAGCCAAAAACTTGAATGATGACGAAAGGCAAAAACAGAAACAAGAACATTACAACAAGACATTGAAGGAAGACAACCGTAGAATAGACAAAATCAAGCATTTCCATACTTGGGAGAGAACTAAGCCACACGCACAGCCCCAATCTTTTATGATTGGCAACATTCGCATCACCCCATTCTGGAACTGTCACAGCATTTACGATTCCTATATGTTCTTGATAGAGGCTGACAGCAAACGAATCTGGCACACAGGCGACTATCGAGACCATGGCTATATGGGCAAAGGGCTTTACCCAACTCTCCGAAGATACGCCACAGACATCGACGTACTTATCACAGAGGGGACTACGCTCAAGCGTGATGACCTCTGCATTCACGAACGAGAAGTTTCACGCCGTATGGCTTGCATGATGGAGGCCTTCAAGTATGTGGTAGTCCTTGCTTCTGCCACCGACATCGAGCGATTGGCTGCCATCAAGGAAGCGGCAAAGAAAAGTAACAAAGAGCTGTACATCTGCAGCGGAATGATGAGCAGAGCAATGAAGATATTTACACAGCGAGAAGCAGATGTATCAAAGGGATTGTTTGAGTTTCATCCGAAGTTCGTAAAAGACTGCGATGACCCTAAGGTGAAAAACATGTGCCAAAAGGGATTCGTCTTAGTGACTGGAGTCCATCAACCCACTGCGGAACATATTTGTGAAGACCTTCCTGCATCGGAGGTTCTCCTCATATATTCTGCTTGGGATGGTTATTACAAAGACCCGACCCAAGTGAAGCTGAACCCACGCTATAAAATTACCAGAGAGTTGTACCATAATGTCGTGGACATTCACACCTCAGGACACGCTTCGAGAGCATGCATCAAGAAAGTTATTGATATTGTTAAACCCAAGGAGGTCATCTGCATCCACAAAGAGGCAGGGGCTGAATTATAAAATCAAGAAAAATGGAAGAACAGATTGTAAAAGATCATATTAAAGTTATTATAGACAATACGTTTAAAACTATTAACGAGGTTTATAGGACACAAAAGGAGAATCAAGAAATTGAGCGCAATAACAACTCTTCAAGAATTATATTTCCCTTAAAGAGAGATAGTAAGGGTAGAAAGGAAGAATTCAGAATCAGTGAACAAGAGCTCCGATTTGTTTTTGTGGAGGAATTCAATAAGTATTGCAACAAGAAAAATTGGGATGCTTATTATTCTGTAGAAACACCTACAAGCAAAAGGTATGATTTTAGTAAAAAGGAAAAGCCATGTAAAGTTGACTCTCCAAACGGGCAATCTGCAATGGTTGATTTTTCTATCTTTCTAAAAGAACAGGATAAACTTACTAGAGTTGCGTTGATCGAGTTCAAAGCATTAAATCCTGATAAGCAAAGCTATATGAAAGATTATGTGAAATTACTAAACGAAGACCAAAAGTTAGTGTATTTCATTATGATTGTAAAGTCTGCAAATGCTAGAACAAGCAACTCTATTGCTGAAAAAATAGATGCTAGTTATGCTAATGCAAGATTAGATAAAGAAAAGAAAGTCGAGTTTCGATGTTTAGACCTAGGAACAGGAAAAGAAATTTTAAGCATCAACCAATAATGAAGATACTCCACATTTCCGACACTCACAACCATCATCGTCAGCTGCAAGCTCTACCAGCAGCTGACGTGATAGTCCATTCTGGCGACTTTACCATGGCAGGAACGGAAGCCGAAGTCATCGACTTCATAGAATGGTTCTGTGCCTTGCCTTACAATCACAAAGTTTTCATAGCAGGAAACCATGACGCTTGTCTTTTCGGAGCAGACATCAATGGGCTGCCCGAAAACTGCCATTACCTCTATGGCAACGGCGTAACGATAGAAGGTATGAAGTTCTTCGGCATCCCGATGTTCGTGGAAGATGACATTAGCGGCAACTATACCCAAATGCTCGAAAACATCCCAACCGACGCCGATGTTCTCATCACCCACCAGCCACCTTACGGCATTCTGGATGAAGGTGATGACATTCACTATGGTAGCAAGGTTCTGAGAGAAAGCATTAAACGAGTAAAACCGAAATATCATCTTTTTGGGCATATCCACGGCTTGAATGGTATAAAGAAAGCTGGAGGGATCATTTATTCAAACGCAGCACTTGTGGATGAAGACTACAAATTAAATTACTCTCCTCACGTCTTATTCCCAAACATGACAGTGCTAAAGTACGACAACCCATAACTTGTAGTAGTGGGGATTCAGCGAGAATGAACACGGCTTAATAAGCGGTTGTTAAATATAAGCTATTGCCCCATAAAAGATTAAGCATTTCATCTATTCTGAGCAACGAGATAAATAGTCAACAAAAGCAAATATAAATATATAACTACACTGAGTATCAGTGATTTTAGATGCTTCGCCCACGGACAAATTTCGGACGATAAAGTCTCATTTTGAGGCAAAATGAAGGAAAATGGCACTTGAATATCAACGAGTTACGGAGGCTGGTAGAGTGGTAGAAAATCCCTCTCTCCGCTACAGAGTCCTGTAAGTCAAAAGATTTACAGGACTTTTTTTTAATCGTTTATGTAGTCCCCCCTTGCGGGGGCAGCGAATATCTTATACATTTAATCCATCATTTCGTACAAGCCTTACGAAATGATTCTTCTATATCGATATTCCATTTTAACTTTGCAAAAAGAAAATAAAAAAAGAAAGTTATGAAGAAAGTTTTTAAAGTTATTGGAGTATTGGTTTTGGTCGGTATTATCGTTTGTGGCATCGTGTGGTGGTATTCCCGCACGAGCAATCCTTGGAACGCAACAACTGTAGGAGACATCTCCACACCTGTCGGGTATACCCGTGTGGAGGGCAGTTATGCAGAGTTTATGCGCAGTCTGCCATTGAAGAAACGGGGAAGCAAGGTGCAGCTCTATACGGGTGGCGATGCACGATTCCAGTTTCTGTCAACTGGCGTAATCGATATACCGATGCTCAGCAACTCGGAGCAGTGTGCCGACATGACGATGAGGCTAAGGGCTGAGTATCTTTTCAGCCGGGGACGTTACTCGGAGATACGCTTCCAGGATGCAAATGGAAATACACTGCAATATCATGGCGGATCCTCACGCAAGGCATTGAAGAAATTCTTGAGGAAAGCCTATGGCGTGTGTAGCACTTTCTCTGTAAGCCGCGAAACGACGCCCCGCCCGATCAGTGAGGTGCAGCCTGGTGACGTGCTTGTCTATCCGGCTCGCAAATTGGAAGGAATGGGGCATGCTCTGATTGTGATTGACGTGGCTCGCAAAGGCAAGAAAGTCGCCATTATGTGTGCTGAGGGCAATACACCAGCACGCGAACTACATATTGTTAGGAACCCTAACCCTATTTCCAATCCATGGTTCTTCTTCGACGGCGATGAGAGCATGTTGTGGATATCTGCATTCCATTTTGGAAAAGATGAGTTGAGGCATTATTGATGTATAACAGAAAAAATATAAATTTGCGTGGATAATACAACTACCTTTTATATGATAACTATGTAAATCTTTTAAATGCAAAATGGAAATACTCAAAATATCTACTTCTGTAGGCCTGTTCCGTGTTCCAACGGATGACATAGCCTATATAGAAGCCTCCGGCAACTACTGCGACGTACACCTGTTTAATGGTGAGTCGGTAACAATGACGTTTCAGTTGCACTACTTTGTCGAAGCACTTGCGAAACTAAAGCAGAACTTCTTCGCACGTGTCGGCAAGAGCCTCATAGTGAACAAGAATTTTGTTTACTCCATCAACATCACCAGTCAGGATTTGAAACTCATGGACCACCGTTTGCACCAAGTGTTCAAGCTAAGGGCTTCAAAAGAAGCACTAAAGGAGTTAAAAACCATGTTAGAACAAGGAAAATAAACGATTATGAAACATACAGAAGACAACGGCATACAGGAGAAGCCCAAATTCACGATTGAGGATGACAACAGCGGCGCTTCTTCACAGGAGATACTTGAGGAACCCATTATTACCATCGAGAGCAGTGACGATACGGAGTACACATCTTCGCTTGCTTTCATAAAGAAGCGAAGCCGGCTACGAAAGTGGGGTATGGGCATAATATGGCTTGTGGCAGCCATGACAATTGTATTTGGATGCTATGGTGCCATACGCCTATACAACTATTATTATAACATTGGAGTGAGCATCTCGGTATCGCCGGAAGACAATATCAAGAAGCTGGAAAGTATGCAGGCGCAGAATGGTTCCTCGGAAGTTGTGCTTAAAACCGACTCCGTGCTCGGCGTGGCACTTGACATCTACGAATTGCACAACGTGCGAGCAGAGTTGTCGCTCGTAGAACCCGATACCGCTGACCATAGTGTGCTGATGTATACCCGTACTGCCGACTATACCTCTACGGGCAAGTATATCGGTTCGCTGGTTGTCGACGGCAAAGAGAAGCAGAGCGACGCATCGCGCCTCGGCTATTGCGCCATCGAGAAAGGCAATGTCGTTGTCGGCATTTCCCGCTTTGACGATATGCGTGAGCATATGATAGAGCATGACGGCTCTTACTTCCGCCAGTTTGTTCTCGTTTCCAACGGCGAACTGCCCCAACGCTTCTCACTGCATGGCAAGGTGGAGCGCAAAGCCCTTGCACGCACTGCCGACGACCGCCTTTGCGTCATCGCAACCCGTCACCCCGAGACCCTTTGGGACTTTGCCGATGCCCTGCGCGAGTATGGCTACGTGGATGCCATATACCTTACCGGCGGCAACGAGAGCGGTTTCTACCGTGCTCCCGATGGCACCCCATACTTCACGGAGAAGGCAGCCAAGTATCGTACAGACAAGCACCACAGTGTAGCCCCTCCTTGGCTGGTACTCAGCAAGCGATAATCGCCAAGATATACAATAAACCCTACATCTTGTACAAGCCGCCTCGGAAAGTTTCTCAGTTCATAAAAGCCACATTACTTTTGCACTGTCAATAAAGACAAAACGATTAAATTTATAGAAGACAATGAAGAAGTTAATGATTGCGCTGCTGATGGTTGTAGCAACCAGCACAGCAAGTTTTGCAAAGGGTGGTGACGATCATGCACAAGTTGCAGCCAAGGAAGTGGCTCAAAAAGTGAAGGACGCTCCATCGGGCACGACCTATGGCGTGGTGGATGTAACCAAGAACCACATCGTGGTGAACACTCCGCTCGGCCGTTACAACATCAACCGAAACGAGGACGGAAGCTTTTCCTTTATGGGTATGACAGCCAAACTCGTTGCTGCCAAGAATGGCGTGTACAAGGTGAAGACATCGCTCGGCACGTTCAGCGTAAACACACGCAAGGCTACCATAACCAAACAGTAAGCAGAATAGAGTCTGCATGAAATTACCAACTATTCTAACATCAGGAGGACTTTATGAAGCAACAGATTAGTGAACAACAAATAAAGGAAGAACTTAAAGACTATGTGCTTAAATTTTGTAGAGGAATTTTTCCTATTTCTTCAAAAGAACGCATAGAAGATATTATAAATACTACATATAATCATATAAAAGATAAGTCTTTTTGTTTTGATTCAGCTGGACATGTTTATGGATGTGTTCGTGATGAAATTTCAAGATTTCTTACTCCAGAAGAACTCGATAATTTGTGCTATTGGTTTGTGAATAGATATTTGTTGCCACATAAACAAACTTATAAACAAGCTCTTCAAGAAGTAAAGAATGGTAAAAAAGAATCTCACTGGATGTGGTGGATATTCCCTCAAATGAAAGGTTTGGGAAAATCAGAACGTTCACAATTCTATGGTATTCCAGATAGAGATCAAGCACGTATATTTCTAATGCATCCTATACTAAGCAAGCATTTAGTAGAAATAACCCAAGCAGTTTATGACAGTAAATATACTCCTTATGAAATATTTGGAGAAGATGTTATTAAATTTAGATCTTGTATGCTATTATTCGCGTCCATAAAAAATGCACCAGATATATTTAAGAAGGTGCTTACTAAAAATTATTGGAAATAAAAGTTAGTGTTAACCCCAAGGGAACCATCTTTATTCCAACGGTCTTAAATCACGCGCGCGCACTCAGTAGATTTGAGGCCTAAATAGTGCTCATCTGTCACTCCGATCCAAATAATCATCTGATATTCAGAGCATTACTTAAATATGATAGAGGCGTTTGCCTACACTTTGCTTGCACTTTGCCTACACTGAAAGGGACTTGATTTAGTGGTAGGAACAGAAAAAACTGTTAGGGGGGATAATTTAAACGCTTAGGGGGGATAATTTAAACACAACCAAGGACCTGGAGCACGCACATGGGAGTGTAAGCAAAAGTGAGGGATAGCAATGCGTGCCTACACTGCCATAGTGCATTGATTATCAAAGGCTTTAGCGCAAAAAAGTGCAAGATATATAAGGTTCGAGGAGAAAACTCTCTGTAACGCGCGCGCGAGGAAGCAGATCAGAGTCTCCATCCCATTTCTATCCTGAAACATCCACAACCATTTCCGTGGGCGACGCGTCCCGCGTCGGCATCAACCGCAAAACAAGCAGTGAGCCTATAGGCAGTGGGGGCGAAGTGTCCCGCTTCGGCACGGCAGCGAAGGGCTCAATGCCCAAGCTGGCGTAAAAGACTGCATACTGAGAGAGAAGTCTTGCTCCGCTTCGGCATCGACCCTCGCGTACCAAGCCGAACCGAGACGGTTCGCCCCCACTTCCTATGAACTTACCTCTTGTACACTCACGATGCCGACACGAGGACACGTCGTCCACAGAACTATTATACACGACTCTTGAAGAGCAACATCGGAAGGACGATTCCTACTAAAAAATCAAGTACAGATTGCAAGCATCAATATTTTTTCATACATTTGCGACATTAACCACCTAACTTACCTTTTCCGCTACTCCTTGCAGCAACATTAATTACAAAAATCTATAACTATCAAATCACATTATGGAAGAAAAACTTCAATTAGGGCCTTCTTTAAAGGACGCCTTTGCCATTGGCATCAAAAACTGCGTTTCAATCGTATTAGCTGTATTACTATGGTTCATTACCATATGGATTCCCTATCTCAATGTAGGTACTACCATAGCACTATCATCACTTCCGGTAAAACTTAGCCAAGGGAATGTTATCAATCCGACATACATCTTCGATGCTGAGTATCGACACTGCATGGGAGAGTATTTCATACTGATAGCTATCATAAGTTCGGCTATTACAGCAGCCATGGTCTTTTTGCTTATACCAGCCATCGTCTTAGAATTTAGTTGGATGCTCGCAATTTACCTTCTTGTAGGAAAGAAGATGAATTGGGCTCTCTGCATCTCCGAGAGCAACCGCCTCATGATGGGCTACAAGATGAAAGCTTTCGCATTGAAGCTTGTAGTAGCAATTGCGCTCGGAATTGTTGGCGGAATTTTCTTTTCTATTTTCAAAAGTATCTCTGATAACTTTGGCATTTTTGCATTGGTCATAATCGTGTTAGTAAGCATATGTGTCTCGATTTCCGTAGACGCTGTTATCTATCGCGAATTAGTACAAAAAGCCGACAACGATTTAGAGTAAAAGTCAGCAAAATCCTTTTCATCTTGGAGCCACATGGACAACTAACGTCCAAGACCCCACACACTGAAGAGAGTGCACCCCACAACAACGTGGGATGCACTCTCTTCTTTTTTTCATTCTGACTCCCTGCAGGAGTCTCTCAGCCACTTCTGTGGGCTACGCGTCCTCGCGTCGGGATCACGAGCGGGCAAGAGGTAAGTTCATAGGCAGTGGGGGCGAAGCGTCCCGCTTCGGCACGGCAGCGAAGGGCTCAATGCCCAAGCTGGCGTAAAAGACTGCATACTGAGAGAGAAGCCTTGCTCCGCTTCGGCATCGACCCTCGCGTACCAAACCGGACCGAGATGGTTCGCCTCTACTGCCAAAGAACTTACCTCTTGTTTACTTCAGCACCTTGCGGTGACCAATGATGTACACACCTTTGCCCGACACCCGTACACGGCGTCCGGAGAGATCGAACACCTCAGACTGACTGCCTACTGCTTGATTAAGATTGTCGGGAGTAGCGATGGTGGCATCGTGGATGCCATCTACCTTTCCTTCAAGTGGCAAGAGCGGATACTGCATCAAGTCAAAACCTGCAAAGGCCAGGCATTGCTTGCCCTGCATATTGGCAAGTACGCCCAGGCTGACCGTTGTTGGTTCGGTGAGGACGAAGCTGATGCTGTTGGCTGTGACAGAAGCGCTCTTGCTATCCATTGCCTTATATGCCAATATGCCTACGGGGTTGGCAGCAAAGAGGTCGGAAGTATTGGCCAACGTGTCGGCAGCAGTAGCCACTAAGTAGCAGCCACCAGCTTGACCCTCATAATCGCCATAGTGAGCTGTAAAGACATATACGCCCTGCGGCAGGTCGATGGTCTGATATACTTGATGGTTGCTCAGCTGCGTGGCAAAGCCGTCCCAGCCTGTGGTGAGCGTCAGCGCACTTCCCTTCTGCACATCTACGTGGGCTCCCGTGACGACGCTACCCTCCTTGACGGTGCCTCGCTGTTGCCAACTATTGAGCGTCATGAAGCGGACGGACGATGCTGAAGCATTCACCGTCTTAGAAGAGTGGAGGAAAGGAGCCTCAGCATTCGCGAGGTACGAATCGGTCTCGTCAGTACCATTATCGGTAAAGTTGAGTGCAAACACGCCCTGAGAACTGCTCCATGCATCGCCATCAGGACCGAAACCTGTGCGCACACCCGTATTGGCGTTTGATGTGGCATCGTTGGCATTGCCGCTCGACTGGTCGAAGGTGTAGTATACCTTTAAGCCCTCAGCCTCAGCTTGTGAGAGGGCGGCAGAGGTCAGCGGTTCGACCATGTAGGTGCGGAGCTGGCTCTGGCTGAGTTGCACTCCATCCCATACACGGAACTCGTCGATCATGCCATTCATCGGAGCCTCGTCGCTACCCAGCGTGAAGGAGTTGAGCGTGGGCAATGTCTGCACATTGCTCAGACGAGCAGAGGTGATGGTTGCTCCGTCGCGCAGGAAGGAAACGTTGCCACGATAGAACGTTACGGCATAGTGGTGCCATTCGCCAGGCACGACGTAGCCTGCTGCCGACTCTACGGAGGCATCCTTTAAGCATAGGCGCATGGCACCCGTGGAGAGCGTTTGCAACTGCAGAGTTTGGGCATCTTGACCTATGCCGTTGCTCAGGCTCGTAAGTGCATTAGAGCGCATCCACCAATCGATGGTGAAGGCACGACTACCGGCAGTGAGGGGCACCGTGCTCAAGTTGAGGCGAGCAGTGGAGGCGGGCATAAAGTTGAGTCCCGTCTTGCTATCGGCATTGCAGATAGTCAAGGCTCGCTGCTGAGTGGTGGAGCTGCTTCCTGCCTCATTGCTTGCCTGGAGCGTGACGTCGTAGACGCCCGGCAATGTGGGATAGAAAGCTATGTTGCCACCATCGCCTTGCATCACATTGTTGCCATCGGCCAATGTCCAAAGGCTTTGCTGTGAACCATAAGCTGAGCAGTCCTTGAGACGGACTTCATTGCCCTTTACCACCACGGATGGTTCTACATCGAAGGCTGCTCGGGGAGCCGAAGCCTTAATGGTGACGGTCTGTTCGGAAGTGGCGGTACGGCCTTGCGTGTCGGTCACGGTGAGCGCTACCTTATAAGTGCCACTCTTGTCGTAAGAGGCGGTGATGCAAGGCAAGGCCGACGGGGTGAACGTAGCGCCGTCGAGCGTCCACTGGTAATGGTAGCCCTCAAGCTGCTGATGAGCCACGAAGCTCACGCGGTCGCCACAAGCTATGCTTGCTTGTGAAGCCTTGAAAGAGGCATCTAGCTGGGGAGCTGCCTGCACCTGCAGAGTGGTATCGGCAGAGACCACGTGGCCATCTACGTCGGTAGCTTCGAGGTGTATGGGCTGCATGCCCGCTTGCTTGAAGGTGAGCTGCGCCTTCGCTCCTGCGATGCCCTCGGCAGAAGCGCCTTGAGCCGTCCATCGAATCGAAGTGAGATTGGTCGAACCTGTGGCACGCAGCGTTACGGGCTGACCGGCAACGATGCTGGCAGTGGGGGCAGCCACCTTTACAAAGCTTTGTGTGGCATACTTCAAGTTCAACATCGGAACCAGACTCACCGTATAGTTGCTATTAGCGAAGGATGCATGATGGCAGTTGGCGGTATGATCGCGCAAGAGCGTATCGCCCTTGAGGACCAATACATCGCCTGGATAGTAGGCTATGAGTTCGTCGGGCAGCAGACCGTCGGCATAGCGCTGCTGATAGTCAGCCTTAATCTCGGCAGAGGTGCGCGCTGTGCGCCATATGCGCAGTTCGTCGTAGTAAGAATTTTGGTCTTTAGTCTCATCGCTACCCGTAAACACGAGATCGCCAAAGCCTCCGATACCGCTATACTCGTCGGAAGTGATAGAGGCTTTACGCTCGCCATTGACGTAGGCCGTCAGGCTATTGCCATCGACCACCAATGCGATGTGGCTCCACTGATTCTTCTTCAAGGCTGAAGCTACATTCAGGCGAGCATTGGTGTTCCAGCCCGCGGTGAACGTACCGTTGGCATTGGCATGGAACATAAACGTGCCCCAACCCGGACCCGCGCTCTGATTCCAATCGGCCAGCGACTGCGGACGCGTCCAAAACTCAATGGTGGCCTTCTGATACTTGGAGGAGAACACACCAGGCAGCGTCAGTCCACTGTGTGACAAACGAATGAATTTATTATGAGAAGACAGGGTCGACACCATCGCATTCACCACGTTCGACTCCTTTTCTCCATATACAGCCTTGACGCCATAAGCACCATCGGCATCTGCGGGCAAGGCATAAGAGGTGGCGGTGGCAGGCAGCGTGGCAAGCAGTTCATCATTGTGCACCACCTTGTAGGCCGTGATGGGCAGCGAAGCATCGGTCGTTGGAGCTGTCCACTGCAACAGGCCATTCGCCACGGCGACATTGCGAGGAGCCTTTATGCCTCGACCGGGCACTACGACGGAGAGGATGGTTTGTGCGCCCTTATTCTGTATGCTGACGCCCTCTTGCGACACATCGAAGGGGACTTCAAGTCCTAAGCTATCCTGCACATAGTCGATGATAGAGGCATTATAAACGTGTCCCTCGCCTTGCGCTGTAGGCTTGGTATTGATAATGAAGAAGTACTTAAGAGGCTCGTTCTCATCAAACTGAGCACTCAGATCGGTCAGATCGTAGCCAAACTCCATCGGTTCGGTATGGAGTTTGCCATCAGCCCATCTGCCGAGCATGGGTATCTCGGGAGCAGGCACCGTGTTGCCATTGTTGCCATCGCCCGCATACTTGAAGTGGTCGAAGGCTTGCAGCTGGTCGGGATAGGTGGCATTCAAGTCTGTCGAAACTCCCGCCATGAGGTAGAGCTCAGACCGACGGCTGTAGTCCATCTTCAGCTTAATGGTACGCAGCGGACGATAGTTCTTACGCACTTTGTAGATCTCGGGATACCACCAATTGCCTGAGAAGGTGCCATCCTTATTGAAGTGGGAACCGCCATAGGCATAGGGACAATAGACAAAGCCTCCACTTGCCCACTCGCTTCCCCAAGAGTTGACGATTATCCATGCGCCACGCTCATCGGCCGACTCCTCTCCATAGACGCCATTGCCATTGAGATCGAACTCCACACGATCGTCGTAGCCCACGATGGTAAGGGCATGGTCTACACCTGTGCCCCACTTCGCCACACAGGCTTTGCCCGTAACGCCCAAAGCATCGTTGGCGGGAGTGCTGGCTATCGTGGAACACGACATGGTGCCCGCTGCTACTCCGATACCAGCCAAGCCGCCCGAGGGGAAGTCGGTATCGCCGTTGTGATTCCACAACCAATTCTTCAGAGCCTCACGGCCTTCCTCGGTGCCTGTGCTCTGAGGAAAGTTGGAAGGCTTGAGCATGCGGTTGAACATGGCGTTGTACCACTTATCGTAGCCTGTCATCCAGCCAAAGTCGTCCTGCGACTCCTCTTGATTACCAAAGAGCTTAGAGTAAGTGCGACCACCATAGACATCGGCGGAAGGCACACCGACGTGCTGCACGAAGTCGTCCTTGCCAGAGTTGCCATTGGTGAGCAACCACACGAAGTGGGTGGGGTATTGATTCTGACTAAGCTGGGCGTTGCGTCTGCGGAAGGCGTCCATCTCGTAGGTAAACATGTAGCCTATGCGTGAGGCCGAGCCACACGACCCACCATCTTGATTGAATACGGGGGGGAAGTACATGGTCTCTGCATTGTTGACGTGGTCGGGACGTTGACTCACCACACCGCGTGCATGGACACGCAGGGGGTGCATGAGCGAAAAGTCGGGATGAAGCTTGTCGGAGTAGTCGGGGTACTTCTTGCGGTCAACGCTCTGTGCATTGAGCAACGTGGGAAATAGTGCGCTTAGGATGGTAACTGTTAGAAAGCTTTTCATTTTATGTGTGTAAAAAGATTAGTCGATGATTTTGATGCTTACGGCCTTGAGTTGTTGCCAACCGGCCTTATCGGTGAGGCGTATCATAAAGTGATAATCACCCGTATCGATGTCGGAGGGAATGGCGATGTCTACCTTGGCTTCATATTGCTTCATACCACCCGGTATGGCAAAGTCCTGATTGTAGACCCACGGATTGACGGGCTTCTTGATAGGATCTAAGGGGCAATCGCCTGCTGAAGTGGAATGAGTGTGATGATCGAAGTTGTTGTGCACTTCAATGTTGAAGTTGCCGAGTTCTTCATTATCAGTAAAAGTATAGCGAAAGGGGATCACATCGCCTCTGTGGTATTGCTGGCAGTCGATCGGATTGGGCACATCGCCATCTACAATCTCAGGCTTCTGCATGTCGTGTGATGAGCTATTAGGCTCATCACTCGAACATGAAGAAACAAGGATTGCTACTGCCATGCAAAACCAACTTATGAGTTGTCTTGTCATGATAGAGCTAATGAGTAATCAAGGAGTTGGGTGGCTATTCATTCAGCCGCCTTTATCGTAATGTTAGAAGTAAACGTGGTGCTTTGTCCAAGTTTGTCGGTCACGACGAAGGTCAACTTATAAGTGCCAGCAGCAGTAGCTTCGGGTATGTCGATGTGTTCGTGGAAGGTGCAGTTCTTTACACCTATATATTTACCCTCTGTCCACGACTTGCTGACCACCATACGCTGTCCATCAGCACTCGCTACGACTACTTCGATGCGAGCGATGAGAGCCTCTGCCTGTAAGTCGCCCTCTAAGTGGAGGTCTTGACCAGCTATGGCTTCCTTGCTATTCTCCTCGCCTACCTCTGCCAAAGCGGCTACGGGGGCTGACACGGAGGGATCGTCGTTATTATTACATGATGAAAGTATTGAGCTAAACGTGCAGAGCATGAGTGCTACTGCGAGTGATAATATCTTTTTCATTTTTGTTTTTTTGTTGATTAATGTATGGTGGTGATAAGACCTACTCATACACACAGATTCATTATTTTAGATTTGCCACTTCAGCATGAGCGAGAAGTTTCGCCCCGGCTCGGGCACACCTATGAGGCGATAGTAACTGGTGTGGTCGTAGTAGCGCTTGTTGAGCAAGTTTTCGGCACGCAGGGTTATGCTTAGTTGATTTTTACCCCACGCGAACTGTTTGCCGATCGAAGCGTTCAGTTGCTGATGCCCTGGCGTGGGCTCTTCGGGAGGGACCACGCGTGATTGCTTTCCTACGATTTGCCATTCGGCACTGACGTAGGCTGACTGTCCTATCACGGCCTTAGGCAACTGCCAACGTGCCTCCGTGCGCACCGCCCACGGCGTGGAATATGGCAGAGAGTAGCCACGCTTTTCACCATTGAGCTGACGTGCGTAAAGGTATTCGCCATCTGCTTGCAGGCTTAAGCTTGGCAGGGGATGCCATACGGCGCTTGCCTCAAATCCCCATCTCATCACACGAGCCTGAGTGTAGTGATAGAGCTGTAACCCCTCACGATAGACGGCTGTGGGACTAAGATAGATATAGTTGGGGAAGTAGTTGACGTAGGGCGTGAACGTGACACTGAACGAACTGCGATGTTCGTATACGATGCCTGCATCAAGCTGATACGACTCTTCGGGCTTCAAGGATGTATTGCCCTCTTCGTAACGGAAGATGCTGTAGTTCACTCCATCTGCAGCCAATTCCTTGACTATGGGCATTCTGAAACTTTTTCCAGCATTGACCTTCAACACCCAATCCGCCGCACACTGCCACACGCTGCCGACCGACCACGTAAGACTATTGAAGTTGCGCTTTAGGTCGGAGGAGCGCTGCATATAAGCGGAGTCGGTCTGAGCTGCTGTAGGCGTCTTGTACCAGTCGTAGTAACGATGCGTCTGCACAGCGCCCCAGTCATAGCGTAAGCCCGCGGTGAGTTGCAAGCGATTATTCACTTGCCACTTGTCGAGCGCAAAAGCGCCCACAAGGGTCTGCTCGAAATTGGGGATAACGAAGCCCCAACCTCCACGTTGGTTGTGCTGACGTTCGAGGCTCGCACCTATCTGCAGTTCGTGCTCACCAAGCATTTGGCTCACTTTTACGTTTGCCGAATAGGTGCGCTTGACAAAAGTGCGCTCGAGCGTAGTGGAGGGGATGGGCATATAGCCGTGAGATACGGGTTCTGACTCTTCACGCTGCTTATTGTCTTGATAAGCGATGTGGGCTGTCAGCACGCCTCCTTGCCAACGATAATCGGTCTGATTGGTCAGCATGAGATGGTTCACGCTGTGGAAGGGAAGGTCGATATCACGGCTTGAATGGTCGTAGTCGATGGTCGAAAGCCGAACCTCAAGCCCATGCGCATTGGCAAAGAAGCCACTACGCGTGTTGACGTTGGAAAGGCGAAAGATGCTCTTCCACTTCGGACTGTCGTAGCCCAGGACCACGCTTCCATTCCATTCGCGCCCTGCGGTGTTGCGCAGTCTGTGCTTGAAGAGTGGGATGTTGTAGGAATAATAGGCTATGTGGTCAGTGGGCACGCGATAGTCGGCATAGTCCACCCATGTGGCATTGGCCTTATAAAGCAGATGCTCACTCCGCCCCGCCACTTGCAACGATGTACCTACAGACTGATTGACCGTACGTCCAAAGAGACTGACTGAGGCAGAGCATTTGCGCCACGGCACAACATCGCTCTTAAGGTTTACCACACCGGCTATGGCATCGGAACCATAAGTGAGAGCGGCAGGACCTTTCACCACTTCGGCTTGATCGACAGCAAACTGGTCGACCTCGAGTCCGTGGTCATCACCCCACTGCTGACCCTCGTGTTTGATACCATTTTCCGACACTAACACGCGATTGAAGCCTAAGCCACGAATGACTGGCTTCGACTCGCCAGAACCTATGCTCATAGCCTTTACTCCTGGCAGCAAGCTCAGCGTCTGCATGAGCGAACCGCTGAACCTCTGCTCTATAAATTGCTTATTTGCCCTTACACTGTTAAGGGCCGACGATAATTGGGCTTGCTTATTGGTATTTCCTCTTACAACGACCTCGCCTAAGGTCGCAGCCTCCCGTGTCGTACGCTTTAAGCTATCAGCAGGAGTAGCCGACATTTGCGCACAACAAGGGCTGACGATAAGAGGAAATGCCATTAAGAGAAGCCACTTCCTATTTCTCATCATCAATCAAAATAGAATACCAATAAGTAAGTTTGGATAATTGCAGATCGGGTATAGCACAAATGGGGGCTATACACGATCTCTCTTAGAAACACAATGCTGGCGGAGCACGTGTAGAAAGCACATCGTCTCGCAGCCTATTTACAAACGAACAACTTGCTGCATAAACAATGCGCACGATGGCAACAAACGTTGCCACACTTACGATGGAGGGGACCGTGTAGGTGAGGCTTTGCAACACGCAAAGCGCACAATCGTGAGCGGAATGATCGCCTACAAAGTGACCATCGTGATGAATATGATGAGCACAATCGTAGCAATAGACAGCGCTATCGGCCTCCGCCATCTCTTCATGATGGTGGAAGCTGACGGCTAACAACATTGGCAAATATACCAATATCAATAGCCACGCATAACGCAGACGCTTATGTAATAACTTTTGCATAAGATCGTTACTATAACGATTTGCTCTTTCTAATTAATTCGCTGCAAACTTACAGATAAATGTTGTAGGATGCAATAGTCGGAATGATATATTAGGATTATTTTAAAGTAGCGATTACTTCTTATGAATCTAATGTTGTTTTTTTGACATTAGCAGATTCTTCGAGCAGAATATGTGGCAACGTAAAACTTTTACCTTACCTTTGCATAAGCAAGCCTTACGCTCTCGACTTGCACTATCTCACCTAAATACAAAAAACTTTGATCCATGAATATCACTCGAAGAATAGGAATGCTCGCAGTAGCTCTGGCGATATGCTTCGGAGCTGAAGCAGCAGAAGTGGTCTACCGCATAGTAGAGTACAACAAGAATACTGGCGACTTTACGCTTGCTCCATCGGGCAGCGTACCTAAAGGCTCGTATGCCTACTTTGTCAACGATTATGGTGCCACAACGGGCAATCGCTACAATCAAATTCCGCGTGGCAAGGAGGCTTCGCTCATGCTGGAGGGATGGCAAGGATGCGCCATTCGCAGCATTACGCTGAGCATGTGCTCCAACAATCAGTCGGGACAATTGGGCCTCAGCATCGACTGTGGCGAAGAGAATCTCTTCACCCAGAAGCCCACCGACTTTGCCAGCGATGCATGGTTTGGAGAGTGGGTATCGAAAGACTTGAACGTCTTTGTCGACATCACCCGATCGCTCAACCTTCCTGCCTTCTCCACCGACGAGGCTTCTATCACGCTGAAAGGGGGCACACAAGAAGGCTCTGTCTACATCAACGCCATCACGATAGACTACGACGAAGCACCTGGTGCAGAACTCGAGTCGCCCATGGGGTGGGCTTATGAGAAGCTTACTAAGAAGAGTACGCTCCAGCCGGGCGATGAACTAATCATCTACCGCAACAGATGCGCCGCGACCGACATTGACGGCATCAGCACAGGTCACTACCTCGACGTCACGCCACTGGCCTCAACATCCGACGTAAGCAATCCCGACGTGCTCCGCTTCACGCTGGGAAAGGCTGATACGGAAGACGCTTGGACGCTGACCGACCAGTACAATCGCCAACTCGGCGCTTCGGGCAAGCAAGCCCTCGTATGGGACGAAGGCACGATGCAGTGGCAGATTTCTCTTGGCTATGATGGCGCTACGCTCACACCAGCAAGCACAGGCTACGGCACGCTGAGGTTCAACGCTCCAGCGGAGAGCTACGCCCGATTTGCCCTCTATACGTCGAAGTCGCTTCCCCTACCCTACCTTTATCGCAAAGACCATCAACTGCAGCCCGTAACTGCGCGTTCGCTTTCATTCGACGAAGAGGAAATTACGGCTTCGCTGAGCGACGAGCACCTTGCACTCCACCCCACACTTATGCCCACATCTACTACCGACCAACGTCTGCGCTGGAGTAGCACCAACGAGGCGGTGGCGAGCGTAAACGGAGGCTACGTAAGTATGCTTTCTGCTGGCGAGACGATCATCACGGCTCAGACCATCGACGGTAGTTGCCAAGCGAGCGTGAAGCTCATCGTCACGCCTACTACGGGCATCGTTTCCACCCACACGCACGCTTCCTCATCGGCTTCGCGCAAGATTATCGCTGGCAAGCAGGTGCTCATCCTATCGCCCAACGGGAAATATGCGGTAAATGGAGCAAAGGCGATAGGTGAGTAAGGGCTTACGCGTTGACGGAAAAGCTCTCATTAGATTCACACCTAAAGTTACAAGGCTAACAGAGAATAGCCTGTTCCGACAATCGCTTCTCTCTCGG
Organism: uncultured Prevotella sp.; assembly: GCA_937898715.1. Lineage (GTDB taxonomy): Bacteria > Bacteroidota > Bacteroidia > Bacteroidales > Bacteroidaceae > Alloprevotella. The sequence continues at coordinate 8,737 of CALEKA010000118.1, read as the reverse complement.
TATACATGAATCGCCCCATGCACTCTCTTCCTACAAGAGTGCATGGGGCGATTCTTTTTGCTTCACCTTCCCGTCGGCAAACGTACATCTGCTCGTCGCCAAACGTGCGTCTATAGCTTTACCGCTGGGCAGCGGCAGAGCTGCCGATGGCCTGCGGCAGCGTTGCCGATGGCCTGCGGCAGCGTTGCCGATGGCCTGCGGCAGAGCTACCGGACGGCAGCGGCAGAGCTACCGAACGGCAGCGGCAGACGGGAAAACGTACAACAAAAGATGGGAAAGCAACTATCTTAAGCTAAGAAGACTATGGTCTACAGAAGAATAATCTACAATCTTCATACAGAGAAGCCCCTCACTATTCTTCCCTTTCTTTAAGCATTTTGAGCGTGAGCTCGTAGCCCGTTTGGATAATTTCTTCGGCACGATCGAAGTCGAACACGCCGAAGCGATTCATCGGAATGTTGATGGCCACGTCGGGCGGGGTGAGTTTCTGCGCCATGACCGTATTGCGCTGTATCTGGAGCGAGATGGCCGACGACATGAGCGTGAGATAATTGCTCGTGACCTTGTCGGGCACGAAGGAGGAAATAAAGCGTTGCAAAGAGAGCAATATGCTGCGCCCTTGGCGCTCACGTTGCCGTTTGATCTCGCGCTCCTCCTCTATCTCCATACTGGCGGGTGCGCTCACATTGACCGAGACCAAGAGGTCGCCCTCTGTGCGCGGAGCACGATTGAGCGGAAGCGGATTGACCATGCCTCCGTCTACCAACACGTGATGGGCTATCTTGATGGGCTTAAACACCGACGGCATAGAGATCGATGCACGCATGGCGCGGTAAAGGCTGCCCTTGGAGAATACCACTTCGCGTTGCGAAACGAGGTCGGCTGCCACGGCACGGAAGGGAATGGGAAGCGCTTCTATCTGTCGGTCGGGGGCAAACTCCTCAAGCGTATGCATCACCTTCTCTCCCTTCACCAGATAGTTCTTGCCCAAGGAGATGTCGGTAAGCGAGATTACTTCGCGGCGCGTAAGGCTCTTAAACCACTGTTCTGCCTCATCGAGTTTGCCCGCGCAATAGAGTCCGCCGACGAGGGCGCCCATCGAGGTGCCCGTCACGGAGGTGATGTCGTAGCCCATCTGCAGGAGTGCTCTGATGGCGCCTATATGGGCATAGCCGCGTGCGCCTCCGCTGGAGAGTACAAGGGCTACTTTCCTTGTATGCGACATAATGTTTTAGATTGAAAAGATTGAAGTTTTCGCCCATTTCTGTGGCCGACGCGTCTCGCGTCGGCATAAGCTGCGGGCAAGAGAGCTTATTGCAATTGGATTAAATCCTTAATTAGTGGAGATGCTGACGCGTGGACGCGTCGCCATCCCCCCCCAGTATTGGCTGAAATTTAATTACAAAACGGCGCCAGCGTGGCGCAATCCCCTCATATAGGAGCATATTTGTGCTACGCTGGCGCTGAAATCTCGCCTCGAAACTGTGTTGTGGGGGCGGGGATTATTTCTTGTGAAGCTTATTGAGGCCTTCGATCACGTCGGAAGTGATATCGACCGCTGGATCGGTGTAGAGCACGTTGTCGCCACTCTTGCTGATGATCACCTTGAAGCGTCCGTCCTTGTTGTACTCCTTAAGGAATGCATTGATATCGTCGCGGAGCTTCGTCTGATACTGCTGTGTGGCCTTGGCCATGTCGGCCTCTATGCGCTCTTGGAATCGCTGAAGCTCTTGTTGCTGCTTCTGCAAGCGGGCTTGTGCTGCCTCGCCCTCCTGCTGCGATGTGAAACCGCCCGACTGTGCCTTCTTCTGGAAGCTGATCATGTCGTTCTGCAGCTTCTGTCCCTTCGCGTTAAGCTGCTGGCGGTAAGCATTCTGCTTGCTTTCGAGCTGCTTCTGTCCTTGCTTGCAGTATTCGCTCTGAGCGGCAAGCGAATCAATGTCGACTACGGCTACGGGACATGCATTGGCTGAAGCCGCTTCTGTGGTGCCAGCCTTAGGAAGCCCGTTTGACTTTACCTGCTTGGCAGGATCCTTCTGACCGCAGGAGGTCAGTGCCATGCTCGCTGCAAAGAGCAACACGGCGCATGAAGTGATATGTCTCATACGATTCTTTCTTTCACTCTTTTAGTGTTCACAATTCTTGCTTCAGCATCTTGCGACTGTACGCAGCCTATGCCGCGCTGACGCATGGCACGACTCTGATCGACGTGAGTCTTGACAAAACTACGACCAAAAAAGAGGCGTACGGACAATAAAGCGATGCACGAAGCAACAATTATGAGCGTTACGATGAAGAGTTCCATTTCTTTTTTTTACTTTTGCTTGCTGAATACGGGAGCCTCGCTCCCAATTTTCGAAGCAAAGTTACACAATAATATATATATAGCAATGAGTAACACCAATCTTTTAGAGCCGAGCATCGTATTCGATTGCTTTGCTGAAGTGAACAAAGTGCCCCGTCCTTCTAAGAAGGAGGAGAAGATGATTGCCTTCCTAAAGGCATTTGGTGAAAGTCTGGGTCTGCCCACTAAAGTGGACGAGACGGGCAACGTATGCATTAGCAAACCCGCTACCCCGGGCTATGAGGGCCGCAAGACGGTGATTCTCCAGAGCCATATGGACATGGTATGCGAGAAGAACAAAGACTCTGATTTCAACTTTGAGACTGACGCTATACAGACCTACGTAGACGGTGAATGGATGCGCGCCAAAGGCACTACGCTGGGTGCTGACGACGGTATCGGCGTGGCCATGGAGATGGCTATCCTTAAGTCCAACGACATTGAGCATGGTCCGATCGAGTGTGTGTTTACCCGCGATGAAGAGACGGGCCTTACGGGCGCCTTCGGCATGAAGGGCGACTTCATGCACGGTGACTACTTGATCAACCTCGACTCGGAGGATGAGGGACAGATCTTCGTGAGCTGCGCTGGTGGTGTGCGCACCACTGCCACTTATCCCTTCCCCACCGAAGCCATGCCCCAGGGCTATACCACCTTCCGCATCGGCGTGAAGGGCTTGACGGGTGGCCACTCTGGCGACGATATTAAGAAGAAACGTGCCAATGCCAACAAGCTCTTGGTGCGCTTCCTCGTCAGCGAAATGGAGAAGATGGACCTCCGCCTCTCCGACATTCAGAGCGGTGGCTTGCACAACGCCATTCCTCGTGAGGGCCATGCCACTTGTGCCGTTCCTACCGACAAGTTTGCCACGATTAAGGCAGATCTCGAGGCATTTGCAGCTGACGTGAAAGAGGAATTCTCTGTAACGGAGAAGACCATCGTCTTCACCATCGACGAGGAACCTGCTGCTACTGAAGCCATGCAGTCCACTGCTATGCGCAAGATGTTGCTCTCGCTCCATGCTGTCCACAATGGTGTGTTTGCCATGAGTCAGGACATCGACTGGTTGGTAGAGACTTCGTCAAACCTCGCAAGCATTCGCCGCGAAGGCGACCACGTGACTGTCACCACGAGTCAGCGAAGCAGCGTGAGCAGCGCTTGTGCCAACATGGCGAGCGTAGTACGTGCTGCCTTCGAACTGGGTGGTGCCTCTGTCGTGACCAACGAGGGCTATCCCGGCTGGAAACTCAACCCCAACAGTGAGATCGTCAAGATTGCCAAGGAAAGCTACGAGAGCCTCTTCGGCAAGGAGCCCAAGATCCTGGCCATCCACGCCGGTCTGGAGTGTGGCCTCTTCTCTGAGAAATATCCTAAGCTCGACATGGTGAGCTTCGGTCCTACTCTCCGCGGCGTTCACTCTCCCGACGAGCGTTTGCTCATCCCCACCGTGAAGATGGTATGGGATCATCTGCTCGACATTCTCAAGAGAGTATAAGCAATAAAAAGAATAGTTGATGAGTTTAGGAGTTTAAGAGTTTAGAAGTTTCCTTTGTCTACAAGCAAAGCTAAACTTATTAAACTCCTAAACTTTTAAACTTATATTTTTCCCCACCCTTTCCCCATGCGTTACCTTCTATTGTTTCTCCTGCCCGCTCTGCTACTAACTTCATGCTTGAAAGACGATGCTTACACCGCATCGCCCAACGACCGATTGGCGTTCAGCAAAGATACGGTGGCTTTCGACACCATTCTCAGCGGCGAACCCACCAAGACTTACTCCTTCATGGTCTACAACCATGCCGACAAGGCACTGCGCATCCCCAGCGTATCGCTACAGAAAGGACAAGACTCGCCCTTCCGCGTCAACGTCGATGGCAGTGCACTCGTGGGAGGCAGCGGTACGGACTTTGAGATTGCTCGAAAAGACAGCATGGTGGTATATCTCATGGCCAACGTGCCCGAGAAGGATACCGACCTGCCCGTCAGCTACGAAGATAAACTCGTCTTTACCACCGAAGCTGGCACATCGCAAGAAGTAGTGCTCACGGCTTCTGGACAAGACGTGATAACGCTCAAGGAGCGCCACATCCAGGCGGACGAGACGTGGAGTGCCCGACGTCCCTATCGCATCATGGATAGCCTCGTAGTCGATCGCGGAGCAACGCTCACGCTCGAGCCTGGCACCTGCCTGATGTTTCACTCCAAGGCTCAACTCATCGTACACGGGCGCCTCGTGGTGAACGGTTCTGCCTCCGCTCCAGTCACGATGCGCGGCGATAGGCTCGACTACATGTTCACCCGCCAACCCTACGATCGCACGCCCGGACTGTGGGGAGGAATCATACTAAAGGAAGAGTCGTACGACAATCATATCAACTACGCCGACATTCACAGCAGCACGAATGGTCTGCAAATCGATTCTTGCGACATCGGCCGACGCACACTAACGCTCGAGAATTCTATCATTCACAACACCACACACCATGGCCTCAACCTACGCATGGCCTCGGCATATGTGGGCAACTGCCAACTGACGAATGCTGGCGGCGACTGCGTACACGTGCGCGGAGGCGACCTTCAGATGGTGCATTGCACCATAGCCCGATTCTATCTGTTCACGGGCGGTAGCGGCGGAGCTGCCATCGACTTTGCCAACTATGACGGCGAAGAACGCCTGCCCCTGCAGCGCCTCGACATCACGAATAGCATCATCACTGGCTACCAAAGCGATGAGATGATGGGCAACTTCAATAAGCGCTACGACGATGCCTTCAACTACCACTTCGATCACTGCCTCATCAACACCAAAGAGATCAAGAATGATGAGCACTTCACCAACTGTCTTTGGGACACCGACGAGAGCAGTTCCACTGCAAGCGATGCCGTAGTGCGCGACAAAAACTTCACCCCCGACTTCGACACCGAGACGCTCACCTTCACCTTCATGCTCTCTCCCCGATCGAAGGCAGTAGGCACTGCCGATGCCACCGTCACCGCTGCCACCTACCCTCTCGACCGCCTTGGCACTCCTCGCACCATCGCCCCCGACATGGGCTGCTACCAGCACAAAGCAGAAGCCTCAGATCAATAAAATAACATAGAATCCCCTAGAAATCCTAGAAATCCCCTAGAACACCTAGAAAGCCCCTAGAACACCTAGAAAGCCCCTATAAAGCCTAGAAAGCCTAGAAAGCCTAGAAATCCCATAGAAATCCTCTCCCCCAGAAATCCCCATGCTCCTCCAGCAGTTCTCTCACCTTCCCGCCTCGCAAATAGCAGAGCAAGCCAACCGCAGCGTGGCTCAGCATGCAGCAGTAGTAATCACCGCCCCTCCGGGGGCGGGCAAATCTACGTTGCTGCCACTCACGCTCCTGCAATCTCTGCCCGCCGACGGCGGAAAGATTCTTATGCTCGAGCCACGCCGACTTGCGGCCAAGCAGATAGCCCTGCGCATGGCACATATGCTGGGCGAGAAGGCAGGACAGACCGTGGGCTACCGTGTGAGATTCGACTCGTGCACCTCCCCCCAGACGCGCATAGAGGTGCTCACCGAAGGCATTCTCACGCGTATGCTCATTGACGATGCCACACTCGAGGGCGTGAGCATGATCATCTTCGATGAGTTTCACGAACGGAACATACATACCGACCTGGCTCTCGCCTTAGCGCGTCAGTCGCAACAGATCATACGCCCCGATCTGCGCCTCGTCATCATGTCTGCCACGATCGATGCTTCCTCTATCTGCCAAGCACTCCAAGCCCCGCTGATAGAGAGCGAGGGATGCATGTTTCCCGTAAGGGTGGAATATCTTGAGACAGAGCCTAAGCCAAGCGAGATGGTCAGCTGCGTGGCATCTGCCGTGCGACGTGCACTGAGAGAGACCGCAGGCGATGTCCTGGCATTCCTCCCCGGACAAGCTGAGATAGAACGCTGTATGGAGCGACTCTCGTCGCTGACGGAAGAGGGCATCAACGTCTGTCCGCTCTACGGCAACCTACCCGCCGAGCGCCAAAGCATGGCTATCGCGCCATCGCCTGTGGGAGAGCGAAAGGTGGTGCTCGCCACGCCCATAGCCGAGACCTCGCTCACCATCGAGGGAGTAAGGGCTGTGGTCGACTCGGGGCTGCATCGCAAACTCACGTTCGACCCTCGCACACAACTCAGCACACTACAGACCGTGCGCATCAGCCTCGACATGGCAGCTCAGCGCATGGGGCGTGCCGGCCGTGTGGCAGAGGGTGTATGCTATAGGCTATGGTCGCAGGCGTCAGAGAGCCGCATGCAGCCTCAGCGATTGCCCGAAATCATAGAAGCCGACCTCTCGCCGCTCTTGCTCGCCGTAGCAGCCTTTGGCGAAAGCCATGTCGAAGCACTCCCTTGGCTCACACCTCCGCCCCGTACCGAACGTTTGCTCGCTGCCCAGCGGCTGCGTGCGCTCGGAGCGATTTCTGCCGACGGAGCGATTACGCCCTTAGGCAAACAGATGGCGCAGCTGCCCTGCCATCCACGCATAGCCCGCATGATGCTCGGTGCACCAAGCCCAGAGCTGAAGGCTTTGGCTTGCGACATTGCCGCCGTGCTCGAAGAGAAAGATCCGCTCGCCGCCACTGCGCAGGGAGCAGACCTCTCGCTGCGCATATCCCACCTGCGACAAGCGCGCCGCAACCATCTGAAAGATGGGCGCTGGAGCCGCATAGCGCAGATCTCGCGCGAGTATCGTCGCATGATTCATGCCGCCGAGGCGGATGCTGATGTTGCTCCCGAAGAGTGCGGACAACTTGTTGCCCTGGCCTATCCCGAACGTGTGGCTCAAGCCACCGATGGCATAGGCCACTTCCGATTAGCCGATGGCAACAATGCCATGGTCGATTCCTCAGATTGGCTCACAAGCTCGCCGTGGCTCGCCGTGGCTTCGCTCCATGCTGCACAGGGGGCCATGGGACGCATCTTTCTGGCAGCTCCGATTTCTCCTTCCGATATAGATGGCTCTCTCACGCAGGAGCGCGACAACCTCTCGTGGGACAACAAGCAGGGCTGTGTCGTAGCACAACGGGAGAAGCGTATCGGAAAACTTCTGATCGAAGCCAAGCAGCTCCAGAGCGTTGATGCCGAAGCTGTATCTGCCCTCATCTGTTCCGCTGCTGCTCGATATGGTAGGAGCATGTTTGCCTGGACCGACGAGGTGCAGGCTCTGCAGCGCCGCATAGCGCAAGTAGCGATGTGGCATCCCGAGTTCGATCTGCCCGATGTCTCTACCGACAATCTGCTCCAGACTGCCTCCTCCTGGCTGCCATTCTACCTCAGTCAGGCCGCTCGTCCCTTAACCTCCGCAGCAGAACTTCGCCGACTGCCCCTCGCCGAAATCGTGTGGAACATCCTCTCCTACGACCATCAGCAAGAGATCAGCCGAATAGCGCCTACCCACATCACAATGCCCACAGGAAGCCGCATCCGTGTGGACTACCGCCAAGGAGCCGAAGCGCCCATCGTAAGCGTACGTTTGCAAGAATGCTTCGGACTGGAGGATACGCCCCGCGTGGACGATGGGCGCCAGCCCGTACTGATGGAACTCCTCTCGCCAGGCTTCAAGCCCGTGCAGCTCACGCAAGACCTTCGCAGCTTCTGGCAAGGCACCTACTTTGAAGTGCGCAAGGAGCTCCGCCGCCGTTATCCCAAACACTATTGGCCCGAAAACCCTCTTGAGGCAGAAGCCGTAAGAGGCATAAAGCGAAAGAAAGGCTAAGCAGCAATCTACATACAAGCCGTATTGTAGAAACAAATAAGCCAAAGTCCATCTATCAAGACTTTGGCTTATTTGCTTTAGCACTCTACAGCTTATATAGAAAGCTTACAAAGCTGCAATAAAATTCATTAAGAAAAATGGCTATTGAGACATATTATCTCAGATGCCTTTATTGAAAGGACCACGCTTGTTCGTTAATTGTTGCGCATCGTTTATCTTAACACTGTCATGGCATTTAATATTTGTATTGCTTGTAGCCAAAATAGCTAAAGTGTACTAAGTAATAATACAACACGTAGAAGTGCTGTAAAATGACTTCATATAAAAGTGTAAAAGATTAACAAGGTTAGGTACAGAAATGGAATAGTGTGTTTAATCGTGTGTTTAGTCGTGCTTTAATATTGCATAGTAAGACTAGGATAAAGGTTGGGAATATCCTCTTTGCATTAGTTGGTCGGAACTTACGAACAAGTAGTGCATTACGAAATGCTATAATACTTGGTTCTTTTGCCAAACTATTTCTTATCTGTTGCAAAGATAATGCAAATCGAATGCAGAACATCAAGCTTGCTTGAATGTTATGCTGAGATGCAGCTTATCTTCTGCAAAGATAAACAAACATTTCTTATATATCTTAGTTTTTGTAAAT
>CALEKA010000117.1 GCA_937898715.1 uncultured Prevotella sp. | reverse complement strand
CATGGCGTCGGTGGATTGGCCGAGTGGGTTTTTGAGTTTGTATTGGTCGGTATCGGTGTCAGAGTCTGTTCCGCTGTTGCCGTTTCCTTTTTCGGAGTATTTCTTGGCGATGGCGGCTTTGGCTTTTTGGTATTCTTCTTCGGAGAGGAGTCCTTGGGTGTGGAGTTCGGTGGCGAGTTTGAGTTCGTCGGCTTGTTGCTCTTGGGCTGACTTGGCGAGCCATTCTTTGCGGGCGTTGGAGACTCTCTGCGCGAAGCGTAGGTCTTCGTCGTACTGGGCTTGGTTCTTGGCTTTATCGTATGCGATTTGTGCTTCGTTGATCTGCTTGGCTGTGGCTTGGTTGGCGGGGTTGCGCAGGTACTTGAGCCGTCGGTCGAGGCCTTCTAATTGGATGGCGGAGAGCTCGCGTTGGTATTGTTCTTCGTCTGTGGATTCTTTTTCGTGGCGGAGGGTGAGGGCTTGGGTTCGTGCTTCGGTCTCTACGTCGATTTGGTGTAGGGAGTAGTCTGTGCGGGTGTCGGTGAGTTGCTTGTCGATGTTGGCTATGTCGCGGTCGATGCTGGCGATTTCGGTGTCGCCTTCTTTGTAGAGTGCTCGCTTTTTGAGGAGGAATTCTTTGTCGCTCTTGAGCTTGAGTTGTTGGTAGTCGTAGTATGTGGCGATTTCTCTGGCGGCGTAGCGTGCGGTGAGGTTGGCGTTGGCTTGTGCTTGCTGCTCTTCGATGGCTCGGATCTGTGGGGTGTGATCGGTGGTGGTGTTGTCGGTCTTGCCCCCTCCTGTGCTTATTCCTCCGGTGAGGGTGGGGATGTCTCCTCCTCCATCGCCTTCGATGGTGGGTAGGTTGGTGGGTAGGCCGATGTTGAGTATTTCTTCGAGTGATCCTCCGAGGCGCTTGAAGGTGGCTGTGAGGGAGTTGATGCGGGTGTCGATGGATGTGATGGCTGAGTCTACGCCAGAGTTCCAGCCTTCTGCTTCTCGGAGCTTGCCTATGAGGATTGCATATTGGGTATATTCTTTTGACTGATTGAGTCCTGCGTAGGGGTTGCCCTTAGATGCGGTGCCCTGTACTTGATTGTAGATGCGGACTGTCCCTGGGTGGGCTTTTTCGAAGTCGGCCAGTCGTTTGCGGCGGATGGAGACTGCATTTTCCATGCGTGTGCGTCGCTCTTCTTGGTTGAGCTTGGCTGCCATGAGTTCTTTGATTTGGTCTTGTGCGGCTTCCATCATGGCTTTCTTTTTGAGGGCTGAGATGTAGTCGGTGATGGCGCGGGTGTTCTCGCGTGTGACTTGCCCGGTCTGTGAGATTACGGCGTTGTAGCCTGGCACGAGCTTTTTGAGGGCGCGGATGGCTGCATATCGGTCGGAGAGAGAGCGGTTGTTGTCGTGGATGATGGCTGTGAGCTGGTAGATCTTTGCTTGTGTGGCGGCTATGGCTTCGTTGCCTTTTTGCTCGATGGTGGCTTGGTCTTTCTGGATCTGCAGGCGTTGGCGCTGTGCTTCGGTGAGCTGCTTTTCGCGTGTGGCCCATAGGTAGATGGCTCCTGCTACGGCTACGACGGCTGTGGCGATGAGTGCGTAGTGATTGGCCTTCATTATGGCTGTGAGTGCGATGTGTGCGGCTCGGGCTTTGACGAGGTTGCCAGTGAGTGTATAGTAGGAGAGTGAGAGCGAGAGTACGGCTATGCGTGTGAGCACCATGATGCTTCGGCCGAGGCCTATCACGACGTTGAGTGCTTTCTGCCCGGCGGTAAGAAGGGCGGTGCGCATGGTGGCGAGGTTGGCGGCGATGGCGTAGGTGGTGATGACTACGGCGAGCGTGGTGATCTGCTTGATGTGTGTAGCCACGAAGGTGATGGCTCGCATCAGGAGTGCGGTGAAGGAGTTGGTGCCGTTGATTACTGCGGTGTAGGCGGGGTAGAGCCTCTCTCCGAGTTCTGCTCTGAGGTCGGCTGCTCGCTTTTGTGCTTTTTCGAGTTGGGCTTGTGCGGTGTTGTTGGCTTGGTTGAATTCGTTGGTGACGGATGTGCCTTGCTGGAATGCGGTAGCGGCTTGGGCTTGTGTGGCTCGGATGGTGTCGATGTTGGCGGCGAGGGTGGAGAGGGTCTGCGTGACTCCTGCTCCGCTGAGGTTCATTTCTTTGAACATGGGTGCGAGTGCGTCCATGCTTCCGGCTTTTTGCAGGGCTGTGGCGAATTGTAGGAGTGCTTCGTTGCCGTTGGTCTTGAGCAGATTGGTGAAGTTTTGCACGTCGAGCCCGGCTACTCGTGCCATCTTGGCGGGGTTGGCATAGAGCGCGGTGATGACGTTTTGCAGGGCTGTGGCTCCCTTTTCTACGCCTACCATGTTTTGGTCGAGCACGGATGCGAATGCCATGATCTGTGCTTGGCTCATTCCTGCTTGGTTGCCTACACCTGCCAGGCGGGCGGTGAACTCCATGAGGTAGCCTTCGCTGGCGGAGGATGACTGTGCGAGTTCGTTGATGATGGATGCGGTGGAGAGCATGGCTTGCTTGAGTCCGAGTCGCTGATCATCTCCAAACATTTGTGCGAGTTTGCCGATGTTTTTGACTGCGTCTTCTCCGAGGTCTTCTCCGAGTGCTACGTTGATTTGGTCGGCGGCGCTGACGAAGTCGAGTATTTGCTGTCGGGACTGTATGCCGAGTCGGCCGGCATCTGCTGCGAGGTCGTTGAGCTGCTGTCGGGGTGTGCGGGTGTCCATGGCTTGGAAGTCGTCGTTGAGTGAGCGTACGGCTTCGTCGGTTAGTCCGGTGTATTTCTTGACTCCGCTCATGTGTTCTGCCATGTCGGCGTATTCGGTGACGTAGCCTTCCATGGCGTCTTTGAGCATGTTGAACTTGCTGATGGTACCATCTATGGAGGATGTCAGACTTGTCCAGATGTTGTTGATCTTTGATGCTATGGTTTCGGAGGCGGTGATCTGCTTTGATGCGGAGAGTTCTGTGTTGACTTTGCTGATTTCTTCTTTTACTTCTCGGGCTTTCTCTGCGAGTTGGTTCCATCGCTCGGAGCCTCGCTCTATGGTGCCACTATTGAGTTCTTTGTTGATGTTGTTAAGGGTTGTGCGTAGCTCTTTTAGGTTGGCAGTAGAGATATTACCAAGCACGCGGTCGGCTGCTGCGGCGGCGGTCTGTATGCGGTTAAGCTCTTTCTCGGTCTTTTGTATTTCTCGGGTGAGGTTGGTGTATTCTTTTTTCTCGGCTGTGGTGCGTGAAGATACGGGCTTTGCTGCGATTTCGTTGAGCCGCTTGCGCATGGTGTCGAGGTCGGCTATGCGCTCTTTGATCTTGCGGCGGGCGTTGTCGTCGTTGACGTTGAGTACGATGGTAGTTGTGTGGGTGCTGTCTGCCATATTGTGGAAAGGGAAAAACGTGTTACAAATGGTTATTGGCCAAATGTAACACGTTTCTCGTGGGGGGGGAAAGACAGTGTGGCGTTATTTGTTTTTGGATTTGCCCCAGTATGTCCACCATGTCCATTCGTTGACTTTGCGACCGAAGATGCGTCCTCGGCGTACTTCGCGCTCTATGCTTTGGAGTGCTCTGGTTTGCTTTTCTTGCTCGGTGAGTGGGCGGCGGGGCTTCCGGGGCTTTGGGGTACTCCATGGTTGAGAGCGATACTTTTCCATTTTGTGGAAGGCATAGGCTATGCAAAAGAGCACGGCGAGGATGATTCCGCAGATGGTGTAGAAGATGATGTCTGCCATGTTTGTGTAAGGTTTTAGTTGTGATGTGTGGGCAAAGGTAAGGTTTTTTGGGGAGTATAGGGGTTCTTTTTTAGTTTTTCTATCGATTATAGTTTTTAGCGATTCTATGTGTAGGGGTTATCCTCGTTGTCTGTCTGTGAGGTTGTCGAATGCTCCTGCGAATTGGTCTCCGAGGATGGCTGCCATGTGGCGTTTGAGTACTTCTACGGAGATGTACCATGAGCGGTTGAACCAGGGGCGGCGCTCGCGGGGGCGGCCCATGTGGTGGAGGGCTTTATTGATGGGTGGAAGGTGCTTTTTTCGGTGAGAAAATGAGTTATCTCTCAAGAGTTTTCTTACCTTTGCAGATAGGGAGATAAGGCAAGGAGAAAAACTCATAGCTTACACTTCTCTGACTTGTCAACCAATTGTTAGTAGGAGGATGGAAACTCTTATAGAGAAAACTACAGTAATCTTCCTATATTTCTCACGTCGGATATGATATCAATATGAATACAGACTTTAAGCAACTCTCGGAGCAGTACAGACGCGAACTGCTTGACAAGGTGATTCCCTTCTGGCTCAAGCACTCTCAGGATAAGGAATATGGTGGCTACTTCACGTGCTTGGAGCGCGATGGACGCGTGTTCGATACGGACAAGTTCGTGTGGATGCAAGGCCGCGAGGTGTGGATGTTTGCCACGCTTTATAATAAGATAGAACGGCGGCAGGAATGGCTCGACTGTGCCATACAGGGGGCTGAATTTCTCAAGAAGTACGGCCACGATGGCCATTATAATTGGTACTTCTCGCTCGACCGCGAGGGGCATCCGCTGGTGGAGCCTTACAATATATTTTCTTACACGTTTGCCGTGATAGCTTTCGGACAGTTGGCGATTGCTACGGGTAGCGAGGAGTATGCCGAGATAGCACGCCGCACATTCGACATTGTGCTCCAGAAGCAGGACAATCCGAAGGGTCGATGGAACAAGGCGGCACCGGGGGCACGTGAGCTCAAGAGCTTTGCGCTGCCGATGATTCTCTGCAATGTGGCGCTCGAGATAGAGCCGCTCATCGACAAGGATTTCCTGGATCGGACGATTGAGCGATGCATTCATGAGGTGATGGAGGTGTTCTACCGCCCAGAGATGGGGCTGATTGTGGAGAATCTGGGCCGGGATGGTGAACTCGTCGACTGCTTTGAGGGCCGACTGCTCAATCCTGGACATGCCATTGAGGCGATGTGGTTCATCATGGATCTTGGTAAGCGCTTAGGGCGTCAGGACTTGATAGAACGTGCTACGCAGATTGCGCTGAACGAGGTGGACTATGGTTGGGACGAGAAGTATGGTGGGATATTCTACTTTATGGACCGTCTGGACCTACCACCGCAGCAGCTTGAATGGGACCAGAAACTTTGGTGGGTACATATCGAGACGCTCATCACGATGCTCAAGGGCTATGAGCTGACGGGCAGCGAGGAGTGTCTGAAGTGGTTTCAGCGGGTGCACGACTACGTGTGGTCTCACTTTGCCGATCCGGAGTATCCCGAATGGTTTGGCTATCTCAACCGTCAGGGCGAGGTGCTCCTGCCCTTGAAGGGTGGTAAGTGGAAGGGTTGCTTCCACGTGCCCCGCGGACTGATGCAGTGCTGGCAGACGCTGGAGAGGATAAGTAAGTTCAAGTAATACATTCTTTTAAGTAATAAGTAATTCATGTTTCGGATTTAGAATAGGCGGGCTGAAAGCCCAATGAATTCCATAGCCCAGGGCATCGCCCTGGGTATCCCGTAAGCAGTATTGTTTCGCCCTGTAAGGGCAAAAGTAGAAATATATTGTCCTTACTTCTGCCCTTACAGGGCGTATCGTTCTTGATTATCTCTACCCAAGGCGTTGCCTTGGGCTATGGAATTCATTGGGCTTTCAGCCCGCCCATCCTAAATCCGAAACTTCAGTAAGTAATAAGTAAAAAGTAATACATTCTTGCGTTTTCAGCCAATACTGGTGCCGACGCGAGACGCGTCGCCCACAGAACTGGGTGATAAAAGAAAAAAGTAATAAGTAATACGTAAAGGCTCTCTGCCAGAATGTATTACTTATTACTTTTTACTTATTACTTAAAAGAAATGTATTACTTATTACTTTTTACTTATTACTTAAAAGAAAGGGCTTTTACTTCACTGTGATGAGGAAGTAGTTCTTCTTACCGCGCTGTACGAGGAGGTATTTGCCATCGATGAGGTCGTCGGCGGTGATCTCCTGGTCGAATGCGGTGAGCTTCTCCTTGTTGAGGCTTACGCCACCGCCCTGGGTGAGCTTGCGCATCTCGCCCTTTGAGGCGAAGCACTGGGTGGCCTCTGCCATGAGGTCGACTGCCTTTGCGCCGAGGGCTTGGTCACGGCTTACTTCGAAGTGGGGCACACCGTCGAACACGCTCAAGAAGGTGGCTTCGTCGAGCTTGAGGAGGCTGTCCTTGGTGGCTTTGCCGAAGAGGATGTTGGAGGCTTCGAGAGCCATCTCGTAGTCTTCGCGGCTGTGGACCATGCAGGTCACTTCTTCACCGAGCTTCTTCTGGAGGATGCGGCGTCCGGGATCGGCACGATGCTCTGAGATGAGGGCTTCGATCTCCTCGTGGGGGAGGGTGGTGAATATCTTGATGTAGCGCTCTGCTTCTTCATCGCCTACGTTGAGCCAGAACTGGTAGAACTTGTAGGGGGTGGTGTAGCGACGATCGAGCCATACGTTGCCTTGCTCTGTCTTGCCAAACTTCTTGCCGTCGGCCTTGGTGATGAGGGGACAGGTGAGTGCGTAGGCATCGGCATCGGCACCGAGGGTACGGCGGATGAGCTCTGTACCGGTGGTGATGTTGCCCCACTGATCGGAACCGCCCATCTGGAGTTTGCAGTTCTTGGTCTCGTAGAGGTGGAGGAAGTCGTAGCCTTGGAGTAGCTGGTAGGTGAACTCTGTGAATGAGAGTCCGTCGCGAGCTTCGCCGTTGAGGCGCTTCTTCACGCTGTCCTTGGCCATCATATAGTTTACGGTGATGTGCTTACCTATCTCGCGTGCGAAGTCGAGGAAGGTGAAGTCTTTCATCCAGTCGTAGTTGTTGACGAGCTCTGCGGCATTGGGTGCATCGGAGTCGAAGTCGAGGAAGTGGGAGAGTTGCTTCTTGATGCATGCCACGTTGTGGCGGAGTATGTCTTCGGTGAGGAGGTTGCGCTCAGCGCTTTTGCCAGAAGGGTCGCCGATCATACCTGTTGCACCGCCGACGAGTGCCAGTGGCTTGTGGCCCGCACGCTGGAAGTGGCGGAGCATCATGACGGAGCAGAGGTGGCCAATGTGGAGGGAATCGGCTGTGGGGTCGATGCCTACGTAGGCTGTGGCCATGCCCTTTTCGAGGAGTTCTTCAGTGCCCGGCATCATCTGATGGAGCATGCCGCGCCATTTGAGTTCTTCTACAAAATTCATTGTAACGTATGTGTGTTTTGTTGATTTTGAGGCAAAGGTACAAAAAAAATAAGTATTAAGTATTAAGTATTAAGTATTACATGCTGGCGGAATACAAAGTATTACATGCTGGCGGACTTCAAAGTATTACATGCTGGCGGACTTCGAAGTATTAAGTATAAAGTATTAAGTATTACATGCTTGGTGCAAGTCTTCCAGCCAGTATGTAATACTTAATACTTAATACTTAATACTTAGAGAGCGAAGATCTCTATGCTTAGAGAGCGATGCTCTCTATGCTTAGAGATCATCGCTCTCCTTGTGTCTGCGTCCTTCAGGCGTGATGTCCCACGACTGCTGGTTGTAGTGGATGCCAAAGCTGAGGTCGAGGCCGGCTTGGAGCAATTGCTTTGCTAAGGCAGGTTTGCCTCGGAAACCGTGCACGGTCCACTGCGTGGTGGGGCGTAGCTCCTTGTGCAGACGCAAGAGGCGGTCGAAACAGCGTACGATGTGGAGCGTGACGGGTTTGCCCAATGCTTCTGCCATACGGATCTGGAGGCGGAAGATGCGTTCTTGCTCGTCGAGCGAGGCTCCGCGAAGGGCGTCGAGACCGCATTCGCCCAGGGCTACTACCTGTGGGTGGCGGAGCAACTGGGGAAGCGCCTGGAGCATCTGACGCGTGCGGGCTTCGTCGTCGGTCCACCAGGGGTGTATGCCCGCGGAGTATGTGGCTCCCTCGCGGGGCTGAAACTGCTCGGGATGGAGCGTCCACTCGAGGGGGAGATTGATCGTGGCGTCGGTGGCTTGGAGGTTGTGGGTGTGGAAATCTGGAAACAAGTGATAAGTAATAATTAATTCAAGTTTCGGATTTAGAATGGGCGGGCTGAAAGCCCAATGATATTCATAGCCCAGGGCATCGCCCTGGGTATCCCGTAAGCAGTATTGTTTCGCCCTGTAAGGGCAAAAGTAGAAATATATTGTCCTTACTTCTGCCCTTACAGGGCGTATCGTTCTTGATTATCTCTACCCAAGGCGTTGCCTTGGGCTATGGAATTCATTGGGCTTTCAGCCCGCTTATACTAAATCCGAAACTTAAATAAGTAATAAGTAATACATTCAGGTATTAACCGATTCTGTGGGCGACGCGTCTCGCGTCGGCATCAACCGCATATCATGCAGTGGGCCTATAGGCAGTGGGGGCGAAGCGTCCCGCTTCGGCACGGTAGCGAAGGGCTCAATGCCCAAGCTGGCGTAAAAGACTGCATGCTGGGAAAGGAGTCTTGCTCCGCTTCGGCATCGAGCCTCGCGTACCAAGCCGAACCGAGACGGTTCGCCCCCACTTCCTTTGAACTTACCTCTTGGTCGCTTTTGATGCCGACGCGGGACGCGTCGCCCACAGAACTGGGTGGGGGAACTTGCTCTCTCATACTCACAGAACTGGGTGGGGGAACTTGCTCTCTCATGCTCACAGAACTGGGTGGGGGAAAGGGTGGAGGGGGAAAATGGTCTAATGGTTGAGGCTTTGCTTGAGGATGAGGCGGCTCTCGGGGCCAAGGTTGAAGAGGAGGTCGACGATGCTGAGGTTGGGCTGGAAGCCGGTGCGCTCTTGGAACACTTGGTAGTAGGCCTTGGGCTGAAATGATGGATCGCTCTCGATCGTGGCCTTGGGGGCGATGAGGGTGCGCAGGTCGGTGGCTGCAGCGGGGAGAGGAGTGACGTAGTCGGTGCTTACTCGGATCTGGGGCGTGAGTTGCAGCAGTTCGAGGATGAGGGAACGGAGGTCGGTGTTGAAGTTGGCGAGGCGGTCGTAGGGGCGGTCGAAGAGTGCTTGGAAGTCGTCGGCATAGTATTCGAAGTAGGGGCTGTTCTCGTAGGCCGATACGAGGGCGTTCCAGTGGAGGTGGCGCCAGTTGCCGTGGGAGGAGATGCGCACGTCGTGCATGGGGGTGTGGCCACCGCTTCCGTCGCGCACTACGGGGATGGTGAGTGCTTGCGGTCCGTTGGGGGTGGCTATGAGGCAGCGGTTGCGATAGGTCTGCTTGATGAAGTGCTCGCCCTGGTCTTCTATGGCCACGGGGTCGGCATAGAGGTGGGCAAAGTATTGGATGGGGGGGAGGTAGAGGGAAGAGAGAATGAGCATAGGGGGAAAGGGAGGTTTGGAGTTTTAAGGTTATGAGGTTATAAAGTAAGTTTGGAGTTTAAGGGGAGGTTTGGAGTTTAAGGGGAGGTTTGGAGTTTTAAGGTTATGAGGTCATAAGGTTGGTTTGGAGTTTTAAGGGGAGGTTTGGAGTTTTAAGGTTATGAGGTTATAAAGTAAGTTTGGAGTTTTAAGGGGAGGTTTGGAGTTTTAAGGTTATGAGGTTATAAAGTTAGACTCAGACAGATTAAAGGAAAACTAACCTTATAACCTCATAACCTTAAAACTCCAAACTAACCTTATAACCTCATAACCTTAAAACTCCAAACCTCCCCTTAAACTCCAAACCTCCCCTTAAACTCCAAACCTCCCCTTAAAACTCCAAACTAACATTATTTGGTAAGTACAATTCGTCCTACGAGTGCGTCGTGGGGGATGATGAGGAAGGAGTCGGTGCGTGTCTCTATCCAGTAGTAGTCACGCAGGAGGCGGGCACGCTCTACGGGTGTGCCGTCGAGCAGGAGGTGGCCGTCGGGGGTGGCGCTGACGTTGGTGCAATGCTCGTAGTGCTGCATGAGGAATGCGAGGAGGCGGGCATTGTAGGGGGTGACGCGGATGGACTCTCCACGACGGGGAATGGTGATGGGGCGTGCGTCGGGCGAGGTGCGTGCGGGCAGGAACTTCTGTCTGACGGGGTCGATCCATACCGTCTCGCCTGGTAGGGCGCTGCAGGTGCCGGTGAGGGTGGTCTCGCCTTGGGGGGTGGGGATGGTGTAGACCAGGGTGTCGCCTCGCTCGGGTGTGCGGTAGCCCCATCGGTGGTAACCCCAAAGGCTTTCGCCGGGTAGCCGCAGCCCGTAGTAGGTGAGGCTCACGAGGGCGTGCTGATCGTTTGCCAATCGGATGTGCCCCAAGAGGCAGAACCTTACAGCCAAGAGCATCACTATCGCTACTGCGCCATATGCCAAGAGCCTCAAGCTCCAGCCCCCGCCCCGGGGAGAGGGGGAAACGGATGAGGTGGTATGTAGGCGGAAGGATAGATGCATATGAATCTTTTTAAGTATTATATTCCCGTTGGGAAAAGTATTAAGTATAAAGTATTAAGTATTATATTCTTGCAGAGAGTCTTTCAGAGGGCTTCTCAGCCGATAATGGGGGCGACGCGTCCCCGCGTCGGCATAAAAAGGTAGCCCCCAAAACTGCTTGAGAAGGCTTCTTGCTCGCTCTTGATGCCGACGCGGGGACGCGTCGCCCCCAGTAGGCTCTGAATAACTTAAATGCTGCGGGGGCAATGAGCAAGAATGTATTACTTATTACTTTTTACTTATTACTTAATCTTATTTTATGTCCCACACGCGTTTGAACACGCGGTTCCAGCGTACGTGGCCGTCGAACCATCCGTAGTCGTCGTCGAGCGAGAGCCATACGAAGAGCGGTTTGCCTACGATGTGGTCTTCGGGCACGAAGCCCCAGAAGCGGGAGTCGGCGGAGTTGTCGCGATTGTCGCCCATCATCCAGTAGTAGTCGAGCTTGAAGGTGTAGTCGGAGGTGGGGCGATTGTTGATGTAGATCCGTCCACCGCGCACTTCGAGCGAGTTGCCCTCGTATACGCGGATGGGGCGCTCGTAGATGGGCAGGTTGTCGAGGGTGAGGTGGAGGCGTGCTCCCTTCTTGGGTATCCAGATGGGGCCGTAGTTGGCAGTGGTCCATCCCGTCACCTTATTCTGCGGGTAGAGCCAGTCGGAGGCGGGCTCTGCGGGACGTATGGACTTTACGAGGTCGGGACGGTGGGAGAGCACTTGATGTACGTGGGCGGTCATGGGCATCCATACTACGTTGCCGTTGCGCTGCGTGGTGAGGTCTTCTTGGGTGATGCCGAGCTCACGGATGAGGTCATCGGGCAGGTCGGTGCGGAGGGTCACTTCGTAGGCGAACTGTACGTGCTCGGGCTGTGGCTGGGCATGGCCGTTGAGGTAGATCACGTTGTTGCGGATCTGGAGGGTCTGTCCGGGCAGACCTACGCAGCGCTTCACGTAGTTTTCGCGACGGTCGGTGGGGCGGGCTACGATCTCGCCGAAGTCTTCATGATCGGAGCGCATATAGGCTGTGCCTGCGGCATAGAGTCGGCTGAAGAATTGCTGCTGCTCCTCGTAGCTCATGCCTTTGTGGAGCGAGGCAGAGGCGAGTGTGGGCTGCTGGCCGATCTCGGTGGCGGGCTGTCCGAGGGCTTGGTCGCCGAGCTGGTAGGCCAAGCGGTAGTAGTCTTGATTTTGCTGACGGATGGCTACGGTGTCGCCCGCGGGATAGTTGAACACGACGATGTCGCCGAGCTCTACGTGGCCCAGACCTTTGACGCGTCGATAGTCCCAATGGGGGTGGTCCAGATAGCTCTTACAGCCGAGCAGGGGCAGCGTGTGCTGCGTGAGGGGCATGGTGAGGGGTGTCTGGGGTATGCGGGGTCCGTAGGAGAGCTTTGATACGAGGAGGTAGTCGCCCGTGAGGAGGGTCTTCTCGAGCGAGGAGGAGGGGATGACGAAGTTCTGGAAGAAGAACTGATTGAGGAAGTAGATGGCTACGAGGGCGAAGGTGATGGCGTCGACCCAGCTCATGGTGAATCGGGTGGCGGGGCTTACTTCGGGCTCTCTCCACCATCCCCACTTGATGCGATGCGTCACGTAGAGGTCGAAGATGAAGGGCACCACGAGGAGTCCCCACCACGACTTGACCCACACGAGGAATGCCAAGTAGATCAGCGTGACAACCGTGAACTTCACCCACGATCTTTTGGCTTTTGGGTCGTTGGCTCCGCCAGTGGTCTTTGGGGCATTGGCTCCGCCAGTGGTCTTTTGGTCGTTGGCTCCGCCATTGGGGGCTTGGGGGTTATTGCTGGAATGAATCTTATACGTTTCCATGCTTTGAGGTGTGTGGGGGCTTAGAACTTAAACAAATCGTCGGTTGTGAGCAGGCCTTCGTGGGTGGCGGTGAATTCTGCTGCGAGCACTGCTCCGAGTGCGAATCCGCTGCGGTTGTGTGCGGAGTGGGTGATCTGTATCATGTCGGCAGGCGAGTCGTAGGTGATGGTGTGGATGCCTGGCACTTCGCCCTCGCGGATGGCGTCGATGCGGAGCTGGTCTTTGGGGGTATCCTTGGATCCTGTGATGGTGCCGTCGGCATTGTGTACCTGGCCTTTCACCCACGACTTCTTACGGTCGAGCTCGGCGCATACTTGCTCTGCCAGGGTGATGGCGGTGCCGCTTGGAGCGTCGAGTTTGTGGATGTGGTGGGTTTCTACTTCGGTGACGTCGTAGGTGGGGTAGGCGTTCATGATGCGTGCCAAGTACTTATTGACGGCTGAGAAGATGGCTACGCCGAGTGAGAAGTTGGATGCCCAGAAGAGGGTGTGTCCGCCTTCGGCGCATTCGCGCTTGACGTCGGCTTCGTGCTCTTTGAGCCATCCGGTGCTACCGCTCACCACCTTGACGCCTTGTTTCCAAGCGCGGAGGTAATTGCCGTAGGCGGCTGAGGGCGATGTGAACTCGATGGCTACCTCGGCGCTGCGAAATGCGTCGGAATCGAAGTCTTCGGTATTGTTCACGTCGATGATGCAGGTGATCTCGTGTCCTCTCTGTCGTGCTATATCTTCTATCATGTGGCCCATCTTGCCGTAGCCAATCAGTGCTATTTTCATTGTTATAGGGGTTTATGTGTTGATGTTGTGGGCAAAAGTAATAATTTTTTTAGAAGTATAAAGTATTAAGTATTAAGTATTACATTCTTGCAATGTTGCTAATCAATACTCATCTGCAAGAGTGTAATACTTAATACTTAATACTTAATACTTTTTATTGATCAGTTCGCGTGTGCTCTCCATAATCTGGAAGAGGCTGTCGAGGGTTTCGGCTCGTAGCATGTCGATGCGTGTCTGTCGGAAGTTGGGGATGCCCTTGAAGAGGGGGGTGGCGGCGAGGTGGCGGCGTATGTGGAGTATGCCTCGGTACTCGTCGATGCGTGCTACGCTCTGCCGCACCTGTTCCTTGAGCACATCGAGTTTCCAGTCGGGCGACATGGGTGGGTAGGCCGATGGGATAACGTCGTCGACGCTGTGGTCGGTGGGCTGTAGGGCATCGTGCATTTCCTTGAATATCCATGGGCGGCCGAAGGTGGCACGTCCCACCATGATGGCGTCTACGCCGTAGCGCTCGAAGGCTTGCACGGCATCTTCGGCGGATGAGATGTCGCCATTGCCGATGATGGGTATGTGCATGCGTGGGTTGCGCTTCACTTCGCCTATGAGTGTCCAGTCGGCCTCGCCGTTGTACATCTGGGCGCGTGTGCGGCCGTGGATGGTGAGGGCTTGTATGCCGCAGTCTTGGAGTTGTTCGGCCAGGGGAACGATGATCTTGTGTTCGGCGTCCCATCCGAGGCGTGTCTTGGCGGTGACGGGCACCTTGACGGCGTCGACCACGGCACGGGTGATCTCGAGCATGCGCGGCACGTCTTGCAGGAGTCCGGCTCCAGCGCCTTTGCCGGCTACGCGCTTCACGGGGCAGCCGAAGTTGATGTCGAGCACGTCGGGGTGGGCGCGCTCTACAACGATTTGTGCGGCATCGCGCACGGCGATGGGGTCTTTGCCGTATATCTGGATGGCTACGGGGCGTTCTGCCTCGCAGACGGTGAGTTTTTCTATGCTTTTGTTGACCATGCGCACGAGTGCGTCGGCTGCCACGAATTCGGAGTAGACCATGGAGGCTCCGAGGCGGCGGCAGAGCAGACGGAAGCCTATGTCGGTCACGTCTTCCATCGGAGCGAGGAGCACGGGGCGGGGGCCAAGGTTGAGAGAGCCGATTTGCATATTATATATAGGGAAGTATTAAGTATAAAGTATTAAGTATTACATTCTTGCAATATTCAAGTAATAAGTAATACATTCTTGCAATATTCAAGTATTAAGTATAAAGTATTAAGTATTACATGCTTGCAATATTCAAATATTAAGTATTACATGCTTGCAAGCTTTTCAGCCAATACTGGGAGCGACGCGTCTCGCGTCGGCATGACAAGCCTTCAGTCAGTTCTGTGGGCATGACAAGCTTTTCACTTAGTTCTGTGGGCGACGCGTCTCGCGTCGGCGCTACCTACGGACAAGAAGTGAGCCTATAGCCAGTGGGTTCGCCTCTTGATTAGTGGGTGCGTGCCGACGCGAGACGCGTCGCCCACAGAACTGGGTGAAAGGCTTGTCAGCAAAAGAGATTTTGCCTGAATATAATACTTAATCAGCAGATTATCATCAGCGCTGCTATCACGTTGTTGATAATGTGGGCGGTGAGGCAGAGCTTGAGATTGCCTGTGCGCAGGTAGAGCAGACCGAAGAGGAAGCCTACGATGAGGGCGGGGATGCCCTGTGCGAGGTTGCCGTGGATGACGGCGAAGGCTATGGCGGCGATAAGGGCTGATGCCCAACCGGGAAGCCCCCAACGATAAAGACCGCGGACGATGCCTTGACGAAACGTGAGCTCTTCTGCACAGGGGCCTACGAGGCAGAGCAGTAGAAGGCACCAGGGATTGGAGATCATGCCCTTGAAGAGCGTCTGCTCCGTGGTGTCGTCAATACCGATCCATGGGATAATTTCTCCTATGACCAGGGCTACGCCAATCGTGAGCAATACATAAATTGAAGCGCGAAGCCACGTGATGCGTCGCTCGGGCAGATGACGCTTGATGGTGGGGAAAAGGTAAGAGCCTTGGAGCGATGCTTTTTGGGCGTCCGCAGCTTTTTGGGCTTTTTGGTCATCCGCAGCTTTTTGGTCATCCGCAACTTTTTGGGCATCCGCAGCTTTTGGGTCATCCGCAGTTTTTTGGGCATCCGCAGTTTGTTGGTCATCCTCGGCTTGTTGGCCTTTCAGGGCGTCGGCGCTGACGAGGCGACGATAGATGGCTTCGGTGTGGTAGTAGTACCAGAGGCCGGCGCCGATGATGGCTTCGCCGATGAACAGGCAGATGCCTGCGGTGACGGGCTGGATGGTGAGGCTCTCGAGCGGGAGGCCCGATCCGAGCTTGTCGATGTTGGAGAAGAGCAGGGCTGCTAGTGACGACACTACCTGTACCACTGCAAAGAGCAGGAAGATTACGATGGATTGACTCATCTTGTGTTCAAACTATTTCTTGAAGGGTTGACTCGTCTGTCGAGCATTTTCTTGCTATGGGGGGGGAGGGATCGGGGGGGATTAATCGTCTTGATCGAGCATTTCTCTCACGGTATCAGCATCTTCGGAGAGTTGCTTCTGGAGGGCTTCGATGGAGGCGAAACGGTATTCGTCGCGCACGCGGCGGTAGAAGCTGAGGATCATGTGCTGCTGGTAGAGGGGTTGGCTGTCGAAGTCGAGCAGGTGGGCTTCGATGGTCTGGTCGTGGCCGTTGTCGAGGGTGGGTCGCCAGCCTATGTTGAGCATGGCCTTGTAGGTGAATCCGCCCACTGTGGCTCTCACGGCGTAGACGCCTCGTCCGGGGATGATCTGCTCGGGGCAGGAGGGCAGGAGGTTGGCTGTGGGGAAGCCCATGAGGGTGCCTTTGTGATGGCCCTCTACGATGGTGCCCTCGATGGTGTAGGGGCGGCCCAGGCAGGCTCGTGCCATCTCGACGTTGCCTCCGGCGAGGAATCGGCGGGTGGCTGAGGAGCTGACGCGCAGTTCGTCGTCGAGGGTGAAGGGGCGCTGGCGGAGCACTTCTATGCCGAGTTCGCGCCCGTAGGCCACGTAGTCGCGGAAGGTGGCTGAGAGGTCGGAGCCGAAGTGGTGGTCGTAGCCCACGAGGAGGCACTTCACGTGGAGCTCTTTGCGGAGGATGAGGTCCATAAACTCGCGCGAGGTGAGTGTGGACATGTTGTGGTCGAAGTGGAGCATGGCTGCTCCGTAGAGTCCTGTCTCGGAGAGTAGCTGTAGCTTCTGCTCATTGGTGGTGAGGAGTTCGGGCCAGTAGTGGGTGTGTGTGAGTGCGAGTCGGGGATGCTCTTCGAAGGTGATCACCACGGGTAGCAATCCTCGCTTCTCTGCCTCGGCCTTGACCTGGGAGATCAGGTAGCGGTGGCCTCGGTGTACGCCGTCGAAGAAGCCTATGGCGGCACAGAGCCCTTGTTCGGAACTGGGCTTATCGCTGTGACGGAACTGATGGAAGGTGTAGTTTGCCATAATCATCAAAGTATTTAAACCATTCGCTGCCAGCGGGTGCCAAGAGGGCTTGCATGCCGCATTGGCGTGCTGCTTGGCAGTTGACTTCGCTGTCGTCGAAGAAGAGTATGTCGGAGGGTGAGTCTGCACCGAGTCCTTCTGCCACTCGGTGGAAGATCTCGGGGGCGGGTTTTTCGACGCCCATCTCGCAGGAGAGGAAGATGTGGTCGAAGAAGTCGTTGACCTGGAGTCCTCGGTAGCGGAAGAATTCTTGCTCTGCCATGCGCCAATGGATGGCGTTGGTGTTGCTCAGGAGGCTGACGGAGTAGTGCTCTCGGATGCGCAGGAGCATGTCGAGCCGTTCGGTGGGCACTCCTTTGTGGAGGAAGCTCTCCCAGGCATGGACGATGGCTTCGTCGCTCACGGAGGGGTCTTGGCTAAGCTCTCGCAGGGCTTGGCAGAATTGGGCTATGCTGATGCGGCCTTGCTCGAGCTGGCTGAATATGCCGCTCTGCTTGTAGGTGCCGAGATAGGGGCGTATGTCTATACCGATGGCGGAGAATGAGCGGATCACTTGCTCGCGGTCGAGGTCGACGATGACGCCACCGAAGTCGAAAAGCAAAAACAATTTTGAGAAGTATTAAGTATAAAGTATTAAGTATTACAATCTTGCTCTTATCAAGTAATAAGTAATACATTCTTGCAAGCTTTCAGCCAATACTGGGGGCTTAACTGCTGCAAACTTAGAGCGACGCGTCCTCGCGTCGGCATGAAAGTCAAGTATTAAGCATAAAGTATTACATCCTTGTAGGATTCAGCTCATAATGACAACGCCGACGCGGGGACGCGTCGCCCCCGGTACTGGCTGAATGCTTGTAAGAATGTATTACTTGTTACTTATTACTTATTACTTGAAACAACTTTATAAAGTTTATCGCTCGGACGCACCTTTTCGCTCACTGGGATGGCCACGCGCATGCCTTTGCGGGCGATGTCGACGGGACCGTTGTCGCCGTGAATGTCGGTGGCGGTGAGGTAGAGGGCTCCCGTGGTGGGACCGATGATGAGGAGTTTGTCGCCACGCTGGAATTCGCCTGCCTCGATGAGGAACTCGCCCACACCGAGCTTGGAGAAGTACTTCTGCCCTTTGCCGATGTACTGCTTCTTCTCTGTGGCGGCGGATCCGTATACGTCGCTCCATTCGCCAAGGCGCTGACCGAGGTAGTAGCCGTCCCAGAATCCGCGGTTGAAGACGGTCTTGAGCCTTTCGTCCCACTGTGCCACCTTCTCCTTGGAGAATGTGCCATCCTCTACGGCGGCGATGGCTTCTTTGTAACACTGCACGACGGTGTAGACGTACTCTGCGCTGCGGGCACGGCCCTCGATCTTGAACACGCTGACGCCTGCTTTCATCATGCGGTCGATGAAGCCTATGGTCTTGAGGTCCTTGGGGCTCATGATGTACTTGTTGTCTACGTCGAGCTCGATGCCTGTCTCGCGATCTTTCACGGTGTAGCTGCGGCGGCACACTTGCATGCACTGTCCGCGGTTGGCGGAGCGTCCGAGATTGTCGAGCGAGAGGTAGCACTTGCCGCTCACTGCCATGCAGAGGGCGCCGTGACAGAACATTTCGATGCGGATGGGCTTGCCCGATGGACCGCAGATGTGGTCGCGCTCGATTACTTCGTGGATGTGGCTGACTTGGTCCATGTTGAGCTCACGAGCGAGTACGGCTACGTCGGCAAACTGGGCGTAGAAGCGGAGTGCCTCGGCGTTGGAGATGTTGAGCTGTGTGGAGAGGTGTACTTCCTGACCGATGTGGTTGCAGTAGGTCATGACGGCTACGTCGCTGGCGATGACGGCGGAGATGCCTGCCTCGTGGGCTGCATCGCAGATGCTGTGCATGAGGTCGATGTCTTCGTCGTAGATGATGGTGTTGACGGTGAGGTAGCTCTTCACGCCTTGCTCGGAGCATTGGCGGGCTATGTCGTGGAGGTCGGCTATGGTGAAGTGACTGGCGCTGTGGGCGCGCATGTTGAGCGCTTCAATGCCGAAGTATATGGAGTCGGCCCCTGCCTTGAGGGCTGCGGCAAGCGATTCGCGCGAGCCTACGGGGGCCATGATTTCAAAATTGGACATTTTGAAAAGTATTAAGTATAAAGTATTAAGTATAAAGTATTAAGTATTAGGGCTGACGCCTGGGGGTAGGGGGCTAGGCCTCTAGGTATTATAGGGTTCCTAGGTATTCTAGGTGTTCTAGGGCTTCTATGGATTCCATCCTTTAGGCGGCATATGCTCCCCCTCTCCCGTAGGGGGAGGGGGCTGGGGGGAGGGGCTGTAGGGGGGAGGGGCTTTCTGGCTTTTTCACTCAATCCTCGTACCTCGATCTTCTCCGATGCTATCGGCTCGGGTGATGATGACGCGACGTACGCCGGCTTCTACGGCAGCGAGTGAATTTTCTATCTTGGGGAGCATGCCTCCCGAGATGGTGCCGTCGGCCTTGAGCTGATCGAAGGTGGGGCGCGTGATGAGGGGGATCACGCTCTCTTCGTCGTCGGGGTCGGTGAGTACGCCTGCGTGTTCGAAGCAGTAGACGAGCGTCACCTCTATGCCTTCCCGGGCGAGCGCTTTAGCGGTCTCTGAGGCTATGGTGTCGGCATTGGTGTTGAGCAGAGAGCCTTCGCCATCGTGGGTGAGGGGAGCCATCACTGGGGTGATGCCCGAGGCGATGAGTGAGGCGAGTCGCTTTCCGTCTACGCGGTCGACGTCGCCCACGAATCCGTAGTCCACGCCGTTGCGCAGCGGACGTCGGTGGGAGCGAATCACGTCGATGTCGGCACCTGTGAGTCCGAGTGCATTCACACCATGAGCTTGGAGCTGGGCGACGAGGTTTTTATTGACCAGTCCGCCGTAGACCATTGTTACGACGCGGAGCATCGAGTCGTCGGTGATGCGTCGGCCGTCGACCATGTGGGTCTCGATGCCGAGCTGGGCTGCCACGTCGGTAGCGGTGCGTCCGCCTCCGTGTACTAATACCTTTTCGCCTTCGAGAGCAGAGAAGTCCTGCAGCAGGCGATTGAGCGATTCGGGCGTCTCAACGATCTTGCCGCCCACTTTTACGATAGTGATGTTACGTTTCATGTTGCAAAGATAACTTATATTTTTCTTACCCAATCACAATCTCAGCCTTTTTCCCAAATAGGGGGGAGAGTTGTCGGTGTCGGAGGCCTATTTAGTGTAGAGAAAGTGTCTCTGAAATAGTATGAATTGAAAATCTTGGGAATTTTGTCTTGAAAGTCTTGGGATTTTGTAATTTTGCGAGAATGAAAGGTTATATGGAAACCGCTCTAAATAAAGACGAATTGTAATTACGAATGAAAGAATTGATAAATGCAAATGATGATTCCTATCAGAATTTGATAGACAACATAGCTACATTGTGGGGTGAGGCAAGAGCCAAAGCTATAACGGCGGTCAATACAGAATTGCTTGATGCCAACTGGCAAACGGGCAAATATATTGTAGAATATGAGCAAGGAGGCAAACAAAGAGCTGCGTATGGCAAGCGTTTACTCGTAAACCTTGCTAAAGACTTGACGGCAAGAAATGGTAAAGGCTTCAATCGCACCAATCTTACCTATATGCGTAAGTTATATTTAGCTTTTCCAAAATGTGGGACACTGTCCCACAAATTGACATGGAGTCATTACTATGAACTGCTGAAGTGTGATAATACATTGGAAATGCAGTTCTATTACAAAGAGTGCATTAAAGAAAGTTGGAAAGTTAGGGAATTAAAAAGACAAATGAAGAGTTGTCTGTTTCAAAGGCTTGCACTAAGTACAGATAAAGCTGGCGTGCTGGCCTTAGCTAACGAAGGGCATCTGGTGCAAACTCCACAAGATATAATCAGAGATCCCTTCATACTTGAATTTGCTGGTCTCCCCCAACAGAAGCGTTATAAAGAAAGCGATTTGGAAAAGGCTTTGAAAGACCATATGGAGCAATTCCTCTTGGAGATGGGGCGTGGCTTTGCTTTTGTAGGCAGACAGTATGCTATGCAGATAGGTAGTCGACAGTTTAAAGTAGATTTGGTGTTTTATCATTGTATATTGAAATGCTTTGTGTTGATAGACCTCAAGCGTGCAGAGATAAAACATGCCGACGTCGGTCAGATGAATCTTTACCTAAGCTATTTCAAAACGGAGGTGAATCAGCCAGATGATAATCCACCTATTGGCATAGTTTTAGGGGCAAGGAAAGACGAACTTCTGATGGAATATGCCTTAGAGGGAATTACTAACCAACTTTTTGTGGCACGCTATCAACTCTATCTACCCAAACGAGAAGAACTGCAAGCACAACTTGACAAATTGTTGGATGAAACAGCAGACTGATCAGAAACTTCAGTTTCTTACAATAGCCAAAAAGGGCTATCCCTTCTCATAAAGTAGAGAGGGGGTAGCCCTATATATAAATATATTTGTCAGTGCGAAGAGTGGCGTTAGTCTTCCGCGCTCCACTCGAAGCGGTTGCTCTGGAAGGAACCGTCGTATTCTTCGTCAGACGGTTTGATCTGCACGTTGTCGCTGCCGTCCGTGCTCAATTCACCAGAGAGAGATAGGATGGCATCCTCGGTCATCAAGTTGATGACGATCGACTGGGGAGCTATATAATTGCGTTTCATGTGTGTTGTAAGTCTTTAGAATAATCGATGTGTGAATGGTTTTACTTCACGATGAACTTCTTGCCGCCCTTGATGTATACGCCCTTCTGGAGGTGGCTTACGCGTACGCCCTGGAGGTTGTAGATAGGAGCGTCTTCGGCAGCGCCGTCATTATTGAGTTCGGCAGAGGTGATGCCTGTGGTCTGACCATCGAAGCTGATGAGCATGCCGTTGGCAAGGACATTGTTGGCAATGAAGTAGGCACGGCATGGACCGAGAGTAGCGTTAGTGCCACCGCTCATGATTCTCTGTACGCCGTCTTGATCTGCCACGCCGTAGTAGCCATTCATGGGGAAGTCATGCTTGTAATTGCCAATCATTGTGATGCCACCAGAGGTAATGGTGTTCAATGTTTCAGAGCTAACCACGTCGCCTGTGTAGACGAAGGGATTATCGCTTGTGAAGGGCTTCTCTTCAGCGAAGTAGATGAGGTAAGGTGTGTTCTCAAGCATATCGCCATCAAAGCTTGTGAAGTTGAGCATGCCATCAGAGCAATTCTGCATCATCTGTACCTTAGTAGCTCCGAGAGCTTCTGCCGTGGTGCTGAATGGGAGGCAGATGGTGTTCCATCCCTTCTTGAAGGTGCGGGTGAGGATGACTTTTGCGTTGTTGTCTTCAGTGGTTACGACGCTCTGATCATCTGAGATGGTGATGGGCTTCTTAAACTGTACCTTATAGATGGTGTAGTTCTGAGCGTTTTCAGAGATGTCGTTGGCTTCTACCTTGATGGTGAGGATGGCGGTGTTGGGGGCGTAGGTCTGTTCGGTGATGTTGGCGCCTTGTCCTCTCTTTTCGAATGCTACCTGGCTTGCGTCGTAGAAGAGGTTTGATGCATCGATATTTACTACATTATTCACTGCATCGCTAGCTTTGGCGAGGAGGTCGGTTGTGCCGTAGGTGAGGGTTTTGAGGTCGTTATAGTAGACCATGGCAATGTCGTCTACGTAGAGACGGTCGCCAGCTGAACCTCCACCGGGAGTCTTGTTGGTCGTAAATGATACCAAGATGTAGGCAGGAACGTTGCCTTCAGTGCCTACGGAGTAGTCGAAATCAATTTCGAGTTTCTGCCAATTGTTGTAGTTGGTAATGGCATCATTCTTGGCTGCTGCTACCTTTACTGCTTTGTAATTATCAGCCTCTTCGGGGTCTTGGTAGCGAGCATTCGTGTGGATTACTGCATTTACGCTAGCACAATCTCCTTCATTTATATTCTTCGGGCAGAAATTCACCCATACAGTGAATTTGTCGGGCTTTCCCGTGAATGTTTGAGCGAAGCTGCGGTTGTTGGGGTATGTTACTTTGTTCTTTTCTTCAGAAGATATGTCAAAGGTTGGGTCTGATTCATTGTAATTACTAGCTGCGTCCTCAGCACTAATACTTTTATTATAAATACGCCCAGTTGTCATTACACCATTGGCGGTAACTCCTGCCACAGAGTTAGATGTGATACATACGCAATGCTTGCTCCCTGTCGTGTTGTTCTCCGTGCGAACATCCGTAGAGGTTGTAAGTTTGTCCCCTGTTCTTGCTAGGCTCTCAAAGGTACTACTCATCAAGGTGGCATAGCCGTGCCAATAGGAAGGCTCTTTATAAGTAGTAGTGCTAAACGTTCCTTTCTTTTTATATGCCTCTACAAAGTCCGACTCAAAGTCCGAGTTAGGCAGCTGGTACTGCGCCAAGGCAGGAATAGAACCCGCTGCGAGGAGTGCGAACGCAAGTAATTGTCGTTTCATGCTTTTTATTTGTTATAGTAAGAGCCACCCCACTAACGATAAGAGTGGCTCTTACAGATATGTGACAATATTAAAAGTTTACTTGATTACTTTCTTACCGCCGATGATGTTTACGCCCTTTACGGGAGCAGCAGCGCGGCGACCATCGAGCGTGTAGATGCTCTGCTTAGTTGCGGGAGCGGTCTCAGCCTTGACATCGTTGATAGCTTCAGGAATGAGAGCGAACTGGATGGTGTAAGTAGTTACGGCTTCGGGATTGAAACGGAAGTCTTGAGCTTCTACGCGGATGGTGAGCAAGCCAGTCTCTTCGTTGTAGCTCTTCACGATGGTTGCGCCTTCGCCCACCTTGGTGAGTTGAAGTTCATCAGCGTGGTAGGGTGAAGTGAGCGTAGCAGAGTTGTCGTCAGAGAATGTTACGGCTTTGCCTTCGTAAGTGACGTCCTTGATGTCGTGGTAGTAGAGGAGTTTCACGTTGTTGATGGTGAGATCGTTTTCAAGACCAATCTTTGTACGGTCGCCGAAGTAGTCGTTGGCAGCGAAGATGATGTTGAGCGAGTCGGGCTGAACGTCAGTGCCAGCGAATTCGCCATAGTTGAGGTCTACGGTCATGGTCTTGAAAGTCTCCTGATCGCCTTCGATGCTCTTCACTACGGAAGCAATGCAAGCAGCGTCGTCGCTTTTGGTCACCTTGCCACCCACGGTGGTCTTCAAGCCGAGGATGTTGCGGTCACGGCCATACATGGTTACGGCTGTGGTGGCACCAAGGTTAGTGTTGCCAGGCACTTCTTCCTGCTTGTACTGGCCCTTCCAGAGGTAAGCTACTACTGTGGCAGGCTCTGTGGGGATGCTGCTTCCATGACTGCGCTGATAGTCGAACTGGATAGCGTCGGGCTTACCCTTGAATGCAATACCGCCGAATGCGCCACCATCAGAAGTAGTCTCAAGCTTCATGGCATTGGCTGTAGCCCAACTTGTGCCGAGGGTCATGTAGCCCGGTACTACCTGAGTGGTCATCATGGGATTGGCTGTGTTACAAAGGAAAGCAGCGTATTGGGGATCGTCTTCATTATCATTGGTCATGGTGGGACCACCTACTACGGTTGCACCCAGGCCCTTGATACCCGTCACTTGGGCGATGCACCAGCCCTTAGGAGTATAGTAGTCTTCGAGCTCGAAGGTTGAAGCATTCCAGAAGTTGTCGCTCTCATCGAGTGCAGAGAGGTCGAAATAGCCGTTTACGCTATCCCATGGCTTGCTATATTCCCATTTTGCGGCAGATGTGAAGTCGCCATTCTCGAGTGCAAGGTCGTTAGCTACCTTGCCCTTGAAGAGCACGTAGATAGGAGTGTTGCGTGAAGTCTGAACCCACTGTACGGGGATGTAGGCCACGATGCTGTCGCCCTTGATGTAGCTCTTCTGCTCGTTGAGGTGAGCGTCGGCTACGATTTCGCTAGGTGTGCCAGCGAGGAAGTTGAAGCGAACGTCGGGGTTCTCGCCGAAGGTGTAGATGCCATCTTCCTGTGTCACGCTGATACCTGGCAAGAATATATCGCCGAGGGATGTACCCGCAAAGGCGAAATTGGGCAGAGAGAAGTCCACCTTGCCTGCCTCTGACGAAGCAGAAACGAAGACCTTGGCGTCCATCTTGTTGTCCTCATCATAATTTTCAGTGAAGAGGTTGATGTAGAGGTCGCCGCTGTACTTGTTGACCACGGGGGTCACGTCGGTCTGGGCAAAAGCCGTGAAGCTACTTGCCACAGCTACGCATGTGAGTAAAAATTTGTTCATATCGTTGATGTTTGTGTCTTATGGTTGTAAAATGCTTTTTTTACTTTTGCCCTTTCAGGGCGACTATTCAGTGCCATCGGTGAACCCAGGGCGTTGCCCTGGGCTATGTAGGGCATTGGGCTTTCAGCCCGTCTTTTGTTAGGGCCTGTGTATTTATCTGTCCGGAACGTGATTCGTCGGGCTTTCAGCCCGTCTTTTGTTAGGGTTTGTGTATTTATTTGTCCAGAATGGGATTCGTCGGCCTTTCAGTCTTCTCCTTTTGTTAGGGCTTGTGTATTTATCTGTCCGGAACGTGATTCGTCGGGCTTTCAGCCCGTCTTTTGTT
>CALEKA010000116.1 GCA_937898715.1 uncultured Prevotella sp. | reverse complement strand
GAGCATCTGCCTTACAAGCAGAGGGTCGGCGGTTCGAATCCGTCAACGCCCACTTCAATGAGACGATTGTTAAAGGTTAAACAGTGAGAAAGAGTAATCTTTCTTTTTATCTCGGGCGTTTAGCTCAGCTGGTTCAGAGCATCTGCCTTACAAGCAGAGGGTCGGCGGTTCGAATCCGTCAACGCCCACTTTTATTAGGTTTGCCAACGGCAAACCTTTTTTTGTTCTCGTTGAGATTGTACAGAAAGTAAAGAAAAACCTGCATCCATTATATTCTTGGATACAGGTTTTTGTGTCCGTCGTGAACTAAAACTTCGCTTCTCTTTTTATAGAAAGACGGCTGCGCCTCAGCTATTCAAACAAGGTTGATGGCGTCTGGCTTGCACTTTTTTACGAAAACGAAATGTTGGTGATTACTTGTGCTCCTACTTTTTGGTTGAGTTGATGCACAAGCTCGGCTCGGTGCATGAGTAATTCTGTGCGTAGTGCAGCTGAGGTCATCGATACGTGTAAAGTCTGGTTGTGTATGCTTAGCTGACGCGTTTGCCTATATACATTGCTGCCTACAATTTCGCTCCATGCTTGCATCAGTCTGTATTCGTTGAGAGGTGACTCCAACTGTGATTGACGCAAGAATCGCATAATTACCTGCCCGATGTCTTCTTCTTTTCTTCGTTCCATGATGAAGATTGGATTTATTTGTCAGGGCTTTCTGCTTTAATCTTATAGATGCCGCCAGTGGTAGGGTCGAGTTGAACGCTCGTTGTATTCTTCTTATTGAAAAGTTCCCCACCTAAGTGCTCTACACGACCAAACTGTGCCATGGGGAAAGATTGAGAGATGAATTCTTGGCTGTCGTTGAATACTTTAATCTCAGCTCGGCTCGGTACGATATAGCGCAAGTCTTCATTTTCTTTCTTAGCCTTTGCGTTGGGATTAACGCTGACGGCAGGCAACGTTTTTAAATCTTTTACGCTGAAGTAAACTGGTGTGCCTGCAGGATCATCGTTGTCTACTATACCAAGGTATTTTGAGAAGTTGAACAGCACTTGCTTCTCTACGTCTTTTGTCGGTGTAATGTCGAATGTCAACACGTGAGTCTCTTTGCTGTTTGTGCCGCGGAACAGTTGTAAGAGTCCATCTTCTTGCGTATCGAGATTGGCAAGCATGAGCTTGAGCTGCTCTCCGTCTTTGGGCATGAAGTCGGCTTGCCCTTTTGTCAGAAGTCCACGATTTTCGCGTATGTCGTAGATCTCGTTGGCCGTCAACTCTGCCATTTTTTCTGTGCTACCAGCCGAGAGAATTTCTTCTGTCTTGAAATTCTCTGCATTCTGCTTGTTGCTTTCCTCTCGAGTTACAGAAGAAGTGGGCAACTTGTCGTCTGTAAGCGTTACTTTGTCGTTGATCGCTAACAAGCGTCCATCGGGTGAAAGGCTTACTAGTGGGGCGGACGTCTTCTGCTTCATCTTGATGCTATAAGCCTGGCTTTTATTAGCAGTACCGAAAGCGTAAAGTTTGATGCTTTCAATATGCCATTGGTCGTAAGCAGTCTGAGTAACGTTCTTCAGTCGTAGAAAACGTTCGGCATAACTGCAAAACTCTCCAGGTTCGAAGTGAGTCTTAGTGGCAGTAACAACTACGCGAATCTGTGTGCTAGGTAGAAAATAAGTAATGCCATCTTCTGTGATACCTGGCTGATAAGTTGTGACTTCTGTCTGAGCTGTGCAGGGGATGACGCTTGCTAAGAGACAAGCTATTGAGAGTATCTTCTGTTTCATATCTGATTGAATTTATTGATTAATGTTTGGGCAATATTTCTTAGCAGGAATCGTGTAAGACCTCTTACTCGATTTATGTCAATATGCCGGTAATGCTCTTTGTTTCTTTTACAATGCTTTAAAAGGAAGACTTTCTTCTTCAGTGAAGGATTCTTTTTCTAATGCCTTGAAAGCCTCTGGGAGGAATGTAATAATGTCGGAGGCTGTTACGGAGTGCTCGCCGAGAGCCTTTGTGGCATAATCTCCAGCAAGTCCGTGAAGGAATACGCCAAGTAAGCAAGCTTCTTCTTGAGAGTAGCCTTGTGAAGTAAGGCTTAGGATGATTCCTGTCAGCACGTCGCCGCTTCCTGCTGTAGCCATGCCTGAATTGCCTGTTGGGTTGAAGTATACTTTGCCTTCAGGTGTGCAAATAGCTGTGTAATGCCCTTTCAAGCAGATGTAGAATTGATGGCGTTGTGCCATGTTGATGGCTTCAAGCAAAATGCTGTACGAATCGCTATTACATATGCCAAGGCGTTGCATTTCCTTGGGGTGAGGGGTAAGAATGGCTTGTTGTGGAATCTGAGAGATCCATCCTTTGTGACTTCCTAAGATGTTGATACCATCTGCATCGATGATCAGAGGTACTTCGGTATGACTTGTTTGCTCTATAAATGCCAGGGCGGTTCGTTTGTCTTGACCGATGCCGGGACCAATAGCGATAGCTTGTAATGATTCCGCTTGCGAGGGACTTGTAAAAATACGCTCATCGTCATCGTGTTCTAAGATCGCTTCGGGGACAGATATTTGCAGGATGTCGTTATTGCGAATGGGGGTATGTATTAAAATCTTGCCCACACCGGTCTTCAGACAAGCTTTTGCTGCAAGGATAGCTGCACCTGCCATACCATATTTGCCAGCTATAAGTAGTGCTGTTCCAAATGTTCCTTTGTGTCCAAATGCAGGACGCTGCTTGATAAGGCGAGCTATTTGCTCATGGCTTACAATCTGGAACGGAGTGTCAATCTCTTCTATTTCCTTCTCAGAGAGGTGAATGTCAAGCGTGAAGGCTTTTCCTATATAGGACTGGCAGTCTGGAAGTAATAGCGAAAGTTTGGGTAGTCCGAGTGTAAGTGTATAAGTGGCTTTGACAATGGCGGAGGGAGAATTGTAAGTATTGTCTTCACACATCAATCCTGAGGGCATGTCGATGCTCACCACGTCCGTATGCGTAGCATTGATAAACTTTACCAATGCTGCGTAACCACCTCCAAGGGGCTTATTTAGCCCAGTGCCAAAGAGCGCATCGATTATCAGCGTCTCTTGTGAGAGTTCTGGGGCTTCAAATTGTTGCTGCACTTCAGTAAAACTTACTTGTGGGCATTCTTCCTGTAGTCGCGTAGCATTTAGCTCGCAGTCTTTGCTGAGTGCGTTATTGGTATTGAAGAGAAATGCCTGAATCTGCGAATAGCCGTTCTTACTGAGAATCCTTGCTACGGCAAGTCCGTCACCGCCATTATTTCCTGGACCAGAGAAAATGACAATAGGGCGTGATTTGATAGGGAATGTGTGAAGGATAAACTCTGCTACTCGTAGTGCAGCTCTTTCCATCAGTTCGGCTGATGAAATATCTTGTTCTTGGATGGTCGATGCATCCAAGTCTTTCATCTGATGTGCGTTAGGCAATTTCATAATTTATAGCGGTTGAGTTTGACTCTTGTGAAGATTTGATAGAATTGTGTGGAGTATGTACGAAGCGTAAAGAGACAGAGGTTAAAATTTCCACCAAGGTTTTTTTCTGTTACTCTGTCTGTGAGAATCATCTGTTGCGCTCATTTCCAATATCTGAGCGTAAGTGGCTCTCTTTGAAATCATCTGGTAGATGGTGCCCCAATCGGGCAATCCGCCTACGTTACGGTCGTCAATGAACACGTCTGCTTTGATCTTCCTGCTATAATGTGCAGTTCCTTGGTGAGCAGCCGCATCTTCATCGAGATCGGCATTTACAGCATAAAATCGTACACCGCGTTGTTCGCACCACTTTACGGCTTCTTCAAGCAGTTCGCCTTCTCTCACACTCCACAGGATGAGTTTATGTCCATCCTGAATGAGCTGGCGTAGGCTAGCTGTGGCAAAAGGTATTTCCTTGCCAATCGCTGGATATTTATGTTCTACGATGGTTCCATCGAAATCTACTGCAATAATCATTTCTTATATATAGGTATAGGTCATTTCAAACAGCTCAACAAAAGGGTGGAGCGATTTGAATAGAAGTTGTTATGGTAATATATGGAATGTGGATGGTGTTGAATAGGACTTTTTCAAGAAGAATTATTGTAGAATCTTCAAGAAGCACTTCCTTATTTTGTGGACAATTCGGTATATTCGTCGGCCAACTTAAGTAGGTACTGTCCGTATTGATTCTTCGACATGGGGAGTGCTTGCTCTCTTACGCGCTCGGGGCTAACCCATCCGTTGCTCAGTCCGATGCCTTCCAAGCAAGCCACTTTCAATCCTGTGCGCTTTTCTATCACTTCGATAAAGGTAGAAGCTTCACTCAGGCTATCGTGTGTGCCTGTATCAAGCCATGCGAATCCGATTCCGAGCGTCTGAACCATGAGTTGCTTGTCGTCAAGAAATTGCTGATTGACGGTGGTGATTTCCAACTCTCCGCGAGCAGACGGCTTAATGTT
This sequence comes from uncultured Prevotella sp., assembly GCA_937898715.1. Taxonomy (GTDB): domain Bacteria; phylum Bacteroidota; class Bacteroidia; order Bacteroidales; family Bacteroidaceae; genus Alloprevotella. The sequence continues at coordinate 4,971 of CALEKA010000116.1, read as the reverse complement.
TTCGGCAATCTTTACCACTCTGTTGGGGTAGAAGTAAAGCCCCACTACAGCGTAATTAGATTTCGGTTTTTCCGGTTTTTCTTCGATGCTTACGGCTTTCCCCTCTTCGTTGAATTCCACTACGCCATAGCGTTCGGGATCGTTTACGCGGTAACCAAAGACTGTGGCCAATCCATCGTCTTCGGCTCTTTTGACCGCACTTTTTAGCATAGAGGCAAAGTTGCTTCCGTGGAAGATATTGTCACCCAAGACGAGGCATACGCTATCATCACCAATAAAATCTTTGCCAATGATGAAGGCTTGAGCCAAACCATCGGGTGACGGCTGCACGGCATATTGTAGATGGATGCCAAAGTCCGACCCATCGCCAAGCAAACGCTGGAAGCTGGGCATGTCTTGTGGCGTAGAGATAATGAGAATCTCGCGAATGCCTGCGAGCATTAGTACCGAGATGGGGTAGTAGACCATCGGCTTGTCGAATATAGGGATGAGTTGCTTACTGATTCCCTTAGTGATAGGGTAGAGGCGTGTGCCGCTTCCGCCCGCAAGTACGATTCCTTTCATGTCTTATGTGTGTGGTTATACAAGCTGTTGTAGGTGACTTCTATAGAATGTCTGCATGGGGATTTTTTGGGGGGGGTAAGGTCGCTTCCGATTGCCAATAGCAGAAGTATTTGTCAAACCTTTGACTCTCTAATATGCCCATCTTCGATTGATAGAATCACACGAAGTGTGAATAATTGCCCTTTTAGAGGGCGCTTTGTTGGTATGCAAAGGTAATGTTTTTTTATAATATTCGTTGCTCACAACCTTTTAAAGTGCGTATCGTTCTTTTCCAATGGGTATAATCATGCTCTGATATAACGTCATTCGCAAGGAAATATTGTCTTGATGGGGAACGAACGAAGTGTCTCTAACTTGTAGATGTGTGGCTCCGTAATTTAAGTTTTGGATTCAGCCCGCCCATCCTAAATCTGAAACTTCAGTTACGTATCTTATAAGTGTACTATTAGGTGCTGTAAATAATATCGGCGAATTGTTTTTAGAAGCCCTTTTAAGTGGCTCATTTCGAACGATATGAATGTTCATTTCGTTCGATATGAGTGTTCATATCGAACGAAATGAGTGTGTGTATCGAACGAAACGAGCCGTCAATTACTTGATTTAAGGCGACAATACACGAAGACTCGTGTTCTTTCTTGCCCTATATAGTTGTACAAATAGAATACTTTGGCGAATTTCTTGGTTGCCGTGTCGAAAAGAGTAAGTATCCTAAGTTTCGGCGTTGGTAAGGGTAGATTAAGGTTTAGACTTTAATCTTAAATAAAGGAAACGTCAAGTGCTTATGTCAGAACAAGGGAAACCATCCTTAATTTGAATAGTATAGCTGAAAAAAATGGGCAAATATGACGAACTTACATTTAAAAGGCTTATTTTTGCTTCTTGATAAAATGAAATACCAACATGAGACTTATAGCTTTTAGTTTGATGATGCTTGTGTTTCTGGTGGCTTGTAATAAAACGAAAACATCAGATCCTGAGCAAAAAGTAGTTGATTCTGTGAGCGTTAATAAGGATAGTGTAGCTACTGACAGCGTGGCTGCACCGCCTAAAGCAGCAGATGGGCTTTTTGATGATTTTATCTATTCTTTCATGCGTAATTCGCGATTCCAGCGTGAGAGAATTAAGTTTCCGCTTGCGCATATCGTAGATGGTGTAAATACTCCTATTCAAGCAAAAGATTGGAAATTTGATCATCTTTATAAGAATCAAGACGTATATACGCTCATCTTTGACGATCAGCGTTCGGTCAAGGCTGAAAAAGATACCACGCTACACCATGTAGTAGTAGAATGGGTCTATCTTAACAAGCGCAGAGTAAAACAATATGTGTTTGATAAGGCCGAGGGACAATGGCGGCTCACAAGCATAGACGAACATAGTATGGATAAGAATATCAATAGTGATTTTTATGCCTTCTATCGCCAATTCTCTGTAAGTCTCTCATATCAAGAGAAACATATTTTGAATCCATTCCGCTTTAAGACCTATGATTACGACAATTTCCAAAACATAGAGGGACTGCTTGATGTAAATCAATGGCCCGACTATCGTCCTCATCTTCCATCGGGGACCATTACAAACATCAACTATGGACAAAGTTATGGCAATGCCAATCGTCGCGTATTGATGATTTGTAGCCAATCTGGCGGTATGGGATGCTCGCTTACGTTCGTGAGAAAGGGTAAGAAATGGATGCTCGAAAAACTTGAAAATTAATCTAATTATGTACTCACTCTTACATCATAACACCTTTGGCATTGATGCAAAGTGCCGAGAATTTAAGGAATACACCACTGTAGAAGAACTGCTATCTATCCTCCCCAAAATAAGAAATGAGAAATGGCTGCAAATAGGCGGTGGGAGCAATCTGCTCTTTGTCGACGACTTTGAAGGTACGATATTGCATTCACGAATCCTTTCGTGCGAAGAGATAAAGCGCACAGATAGTGAAGTGTGGCTGAGAGTAGGTGCTGGAGTAGTATGGGATGAGTTTGTGGGCCAATGTGTAGCTAAAGGCTACTATGGACTTGAGAATCTTTCACTCATCCCAGGTGAGGTGGGTGCGAGTGCTGTGCAAAATATAGGAGCTTATGGCGTAGAGGCAGGACAGCGTATTGACTCGGTCGAAACGGTAGAGGTCGCTACAGGTAAGTTGCAGGTATTTAGTCATGAAGAGTGTGAATACGCTTACAGAAGCAGTGTTTTTAAGCATGCACTTCGTGGGCAATATATTGTGACGCACGTAGTCTATCGCTTGTCACTCAATTTCAGTCCAGACTTAGACTATGGAGCTATTCGTCGAGAACTTGAAAGTCGTCAGATATCTGCTGAAGAGGTAACAGCTGGAAGTCTGCGTCAGCTCATTATAGACGTGCGTCGATCGAAGCTGCCCGATCCTGAAGAGTTAGGTAGTGCAGGATCGTTTTTTATGAACCCAGTGGTCAGTCAAGATAAGTTTGAATCACTGCTGAAACAATACCCACAAATGCCACATTTCCCTATGACGAACGGGGTGAAGATACCTGCAGGGTGGATGATCGAACAGTGTGGATGGAAAGGAAAAAGTCTGGGTGCTGCCGGCGTATATAGCAAGCAGGCTCTTGTACTTGTCAATTTGGGCGGAGCTACAGGACAAGATATTGTGCGCTTGAGCGATGCTGTAAGGCAGAGCGTAAAAGAGAAATTTGGAATAGATATTCATCCAGAAGCTAACTTCATAGAATAGCGTAATGCCTTCAATTACATTCTTAGGAACAGGAACAAGTACAGGTGTACCGCAGATAGGCTGCCAGTGTGAAGTGTGCAGATCGAAAGATCCGCGTGACAAGCGCTTGCGTACATCAGCCTTGATAGAGACAGATAATGGCGGCCGTATACTGATTGATTGTGGACCAGATTTTCGCCAGCAAGCACTTTCCGTGCCTTTCGCTCAGATCGATGCGGTACTACTGACGCATGAGCATTACGACCATGTGGGAGGATTGGACGACCTGCGTCCTTTTACCTTTATGAAGAGCATGGATATCTATGCTGAATCTATGTGTGCAGAGCACGTGAAGCAACGCATGCCCTATTGCTTTGTAGAACATCAATATCCTGGTGTACCCAAGATTTCACTACATGCTTTGCGAGGTGATGAATGCTTGAATATCTTAGGTCAGAGCGTGCGTCCTATTCGAGTGATGCATGACCGAATGCCTATATTGGGCTATCGCATTGGCCGTATGGCTTATATTACAGATATGAGTCGTATGGCAGATGAAGAGAAAGTAAAGATAGAGGGGCTTGATCTGTTGGTAGTCAATGCATTACGTAAAATGTATCATCATTCACATCAGACGTTGCAAGACGCCCTCAGATTGATAGATGAAGTCAATCCGAAACAGGCTTATATAGTGCACATGAGTCATGATATGGGGCTGCATGCGGAGGTGGAGGGAGAACTTCCTCCGCATGTACATCTCGCTTATGATGGATTGTGCGTAAGGTATTGAAATGGGAAGAAACAGACGAGATGGAGAAAGACGTTAGTTACGTAGGTTAGAATTGTTCGGATTTAATGCTAACTCGCAAAGATTAGTAATGATTAAACGTATATATTTGTGCATGATAAAAGAACGCTCTACTTTTGCGGTGTTAGAAAAGATATTACAATGACTCTAAAAACATTCACCTTAGTATTAGGCTCTTTGAGCCTATCACTTGCAACATTTGAGAGTTGTTCGGATGACGATGTTTGCCAATCGTCAACTACTAAATCGGAAATTCAGCAAATGCTTGAAAACTTTTATCAGAGCGTTTCCTCTCCTTCCTCTCGAGGCACGGCATTAACCCCTGTGATTGATGACATTGATCGACAGACTTATGAGATTGTAGGCGATTCTGCTATACAAGTCCCTAAGAATACTCGTGCAGTAACGCAACAAGTAAATGCTGATAGCTTGTTTGACTTGGCTTATGTGACGTTCCATATAGGTAAGCAAAAAGGCTATTCCGTCATGAGCGATGATAAGCGTTTGCATCGAATCTACTTCTATACTCCAGATGGAGAAGTCGGAGATACTGCGCAGATTCAAGCCTTGAAAGCGTATTTGAGTTTCGTGCCGCAGTTCGCAAAAGACAATATTCAAGACACTAAACTCACACGTGCTACAGAAAGTAGTACTTTGGTAAGTCAGGTCGGTCCCTTACTCAAGACATATTGGGGACAAGGAGCTCCTTATAATAATTATGCCCCTGTATGTACAAATGCAAGTTGCGATGATCAGATATACAATGGTGGTCACAACCCTATAGGCTGTGTAACAACGGCAACAGCTCAGTTCATAGCCCATTGTGGAAAATTTCATGGGACGTTTTATGGGAATAAGAATATAGATTTTGCAAGTCTAACCTCCCATCGTTATC
>CALEKA010000115.1 GCA_937898715.1 uncultured Prevotella sp. | reverse complement strand
ATGGAAAAATTTTTCTGTGCTTTTCGCACTTTTTGGATAGCGAGGACAAATGTAGAAAGTTGGCGCTTCCAAAGTGCATTCTCTACAGAAAAAGAGACTATACCCTTACCACACATTTCTTTCGTGGTTTTGCTGGACGAGGATTTTCGTCAGGAAAGCCTATAGCTAAGTGGGCTATGCCTTCATAGTCACCCTTTACACCAATACTTTTAAGCCACTCTTTCCACTCTGGCTGTTCAAATTCTTGCTGTGCACGATTTATCCAACAAGAGCCTAATCCTAAAGCATGAGCAGCGAGCATCATGTTGCCCATCATGAGCGAGCCATCATAGACATGATTAGGATTTGCACGCTCTGCTAAAACGATGAGATATACTGGAGCGCCATAGAATGGGTCGGCATCTTCATTTTTTCCCATGATAAGCGCATTAGCACGTCGGATTTGATCCTTTGTGGTTTTATCTGTTACTTGAATAACGAGCCAAGGTTGCTGACTCTTGCCCGTCGCCGCGTAAGTTCCCGCTTCAATGACTTTATCGATAAGTTCCTGCGGTACAGGAGTTTCTTTATACTTACGAATGCTTCTGCGTGATTTGATAGCTTCTAATACGAGTTTTGTTTCTTCAGATGTCATACTGTAATATTTTTATTCTGATACAGCCCTTCATTCAGACATATCTTCTTGAAGTATGGTATACATATATAATAGTAGTTTGATGGCAGGACATCGGTAGTCTCATAACCAAAAACATTCTAGACACTTAACTAATGTACGTATACCTACGTATAGAATGAATTATTGAGGTCATCTGCAAAGTTAGATAAAGTTTTTATAAATCAGCCCATCCTAACCCAACTTTCACACCTATCATCCCATTCTTATAGCTATCATGGTAGACCCGAGTAATCGAGGTTAACTTTGTGTCCTACATTTTTTTTATTTTCTAAATGGCGCATGCTTGTATTTTAGAGTGTCATATATCTCCTTAGCCGATTTGCAGGGCTGACTACATTGGCGAAGTTCTAAGGTTTATTCTGACATGTTTAATATAGCATTTTCGATAGAAAAAAGTTTGAAAGTTTTTTAGGGGTGTGAAAGTTGGGTTACATTATTCATGTCCTATATAAGTAAGAGGCAACTATCCTTACTGGAAAGAACGCCCATGGGAATCCATTGCTAAATAGAGTGATTACGCCGATATCAAACGCACAAAAGCGGACTGAGAGCCTCTACAATAAGAGACTATCAGTCCGCTTCAAAATATTGTTTTTTCTACTATAGATGCACGTTAGTTGTGGAAGGTCAAGTGTTCACCCTCTGCATCTACATGAATAGGTTTCGTCTTATCCACGGTGCCAGCGAGCAAGGCTTTGCTCAAATCATTGAGCAACATGCGCTGCAAAGCACGTTTTACAGGACGTGCACCAAATTCAGGATCGAATCCAGCCTGTGCTACAAGTTTCACGGCTGCATCGCTCACGTCGAGCGTTACGTCTTGATCCTTGAGCAACTTCTGTATGCCGTTCACCTGCAAACGTACGATCTGTTCGATCTGAGGTTGGGTAAGAGGCTGGAACATGATGATATCATCAATACGATTCAAGAACTCAGGACGGATGGTCTTCTTCAGCATATCGAGCACCTCGTTCTTCGTCTCGTCAATGATGCGGGCGCGTTCTTCGGCATTCTTATTGGCGATGGCTTCAAACTTCTGTTGGATCATAGAAGACCCCATGTTGGAAGTCATGATAATAATCGTGTTCTTGAAGTTGACCGTGCGTCCCTTGTTATCGGTAAGTCGGCCATCGTCGAGCACTTGCAGTAAGATGTTGAACACGTCAGGGTGTGCCTTCTCTATCTCATCGAAAAGCACAACACTGTAAGGTTTACGACGTACTGCTTCTGTCAACTGACCACCCTCTTCGTAACCTACGTATCCGGGAGGCGCTCCTACCAAACGAGAGACGCTGAACTTCTCTTGGTATTCGCTCATATCGATACGCGTCATCATATTTTCATCGTTGAAGAGGTAATCAGCCAAAGCCTTAGCCAATTCCGTCTTACCGACACCTGTTGTACCGAGGAAGATGAACGATCCGATAGGACGTTTTGGATCTTGCAATCCTGCACGTGAACGACGCACCGCATCAGCCACCGCTTGAATAGCTTCATCCTGTCCTACCACTCTTTTGTGAAGTTCATCCTCCAAGTGGAGCAGCTTTTCGCGTTCGCTCTGCAGCATACGCGTCACAGGTATTCCTGTCCAACGAGCCACCACATCGGCAATATCGTCGGGCGTAACCTCCTCCTTCACCATAGCTTCCGCTCCTTGTCGATTCTTCAATTGCTCTTGTTGAGCCTTGATGTCGTCCTCAAGTTGCTTCAGTTTGCCATAGCGGATTTCAGCCACCTTGCCGTAGTCGCCTTCGCGTTCTGCGCGTTCTGCCTCAAACTTCAGTTGTTCCATCTGTTGTTTGTCTTGCTGAATCTTTGAGAGAACCTCTTTTTCGCCCTCCCACTTAGCTCTGAAGTCTTTTTCCTTTTCGCTAAGTTCTGCAATTTCTTTATTGAGTTGCTGAAGTTTAGGCTCGTCATTTTCACGCTTGATAGCCTCGCGTTCGATTTCGAGTTGACGCAAGCGACGGGTTATTTCGTCAAGCTCTTCTGGCTGAGAGTCGCGCTCCATACGGAGTTTAGCAGCGGCCTCATCCATCAAGTCGATAGCTTTATCCGGAAGGAATCGATCCGTGATGTAACGATGAGAGAGTTGTACGGCAGCGATGATGGCATCATCCTGAATACGCACCTTGTGGTGGTTTTCGTAACGTTCTTTCAATCCTCGAAGGATACTGATTGCATCCTCAGGCGAAGGCTCATCTACCATAACAGTCTGGAAACGGCGTTCCAATGCCTTATCCTTCTCAAAGTATTTTTGATATTCTTCGAGTGTGGTAGCGCCAATGCTACGCAGTTCACCACGTGCCAATGCAGGTTTCAAGATATTGGCAGCATCCATTGCGCCTTCTCCCTTACCAGCACCAACCAAAGTGTGGATCTCATCAATAAAGAGGATGATGTCGCCTTGTGCCTGCGTCACTTCATTGATAACGCTCTTCAAGCGCTCTTCAAACTCACCTTTATACTTTGCACCGGCAACCAATGCCCCCATGTCGAGCGAATAAAGTTTCTTATTCTTCAAGTTCTCAGGCACATCACCACGAACGATACGTTCAGCCAAGCCCTCTACGATGGCGGTCTTACCCGTACCCGGTTCACCGATCAAGATAGGATTGTTCTTCGTACGGCGTGAAAGGATCTGCAGCACACGACGAATTTCTTCATCACGTCCGATTACAGGGTCCAATTTACCCTCGCGAGCTTCCTCTACCAAATTGCGTGCATATTTGCTCAACGATTGGTAAGTATCTTCGCTTGATTGCGAAGTAGCTTTCTGTCCGCCGCGGAGTTCCTCGATAGCCTTTTTCAAGGCATCCGCCGTCACACCAGCGTCTTTCAACATCTGCGAAGCCGTGCTTGAAACCTCGAGCAAAGCCTGAAGCATCGGTTCGAGTCCCACGTAAGTATCGCCCCCCTTGCGGGCAATGTCTTGCGCTTTCATCACCACCTTATTGGCTTCGGAGTCTAAGTAAGGGCTATCATTGCCACCACTCACACGAGGGAAGTGTTGCAATTCTTGATTTACGGCAGCTTGAAGTGAGCTTTCGTTGACGCCAAGTTTGCCAAAGACGAACTTGGTCACATTTTCACCCACAGCGAGCACACCGGCAAGCAGGTGAACAGGAGTGATGGCCTGCTGTCCATTCTGCGTAGCACGTTCCAGAGCCGTCTGCACAGCCTGTTGTGCTTTGATTGTGAAGTTGTCGAAGTTCATAATGTATATTGTTTTATTTGTTTCTAATGTTTACGCCCTCTTAATTGCAAATGCGCTGCCATTCATAACAGGTTCTGGAAGCTATAACATCCATTAAAATATACTGCCAATCTCGTCACGATTCGACAAGCTACAGCACGAAATTTCATACAAATCTGACGGAAACGGCAGAAAAGAGTCCATTACGTATCACGACAAAGCCCCGCGCCATATAAGAAATGTGGCGCGGGGCTTCATCTAAATATTATAATGTATGTAATAGCGTGGGAGCATTAAGCCAATCCCTTGCCATGACAATTCTTAAATTTCTTGCCACTACCGCAAGGGCAAGGATCGTTGCGTCCAGGAACATCATCCTTCACGATAGGCTGATTGTGGTGTTCGCGTGTATCGCGTCCCAAGGCTTCTGCTGCTTCGGGGTCACCAGCCTCGTCGAGCGTCTCGTGCGATGTGGTGAGGTTCTGCTGTGGAGCAGCCTCTTCGGGAGCAGCCTCTTGCACCTCTTGCGGAGCCTGAACAGGGATCTGACCACGCATGAGCGTTGATACCGTCTCATTGTTAATGCGATTTACCATTTTATCGAAGAGTTGCACACTCTCGAGTTTGAACACGAGGAGCGGATCTTTCTGCTCGTAAGAAGCGTTCTGTACGGACTTCTTCAAGTCGTCGAGCTCGCGGAGGTTTTCCTTCCAAGCGTCGTCGATATTGTGGAGGATGATAGCCTTTTCAAAGTCCTTCACCACTTCCTTCGACTCTGTCTCGTAAGCCTTCTTCAAGTTTGTGCGGATATTGTATACCAGTTTGCCGTCGGTGATAGGCACGAGGATGTTCTCATACATATCGCCTTGGTTCTCGTATACCTGCTTGATAACGGGCATAGCCACCTCTGCCATGCGATCAGTCTTACGCTTGAAGGTAGCCATTGCAGTCTCGAAGGCCTTTTCATAAAGGTCGTCGCGCTTCATGCCGTCAAACTCTTCTTCCGTGAAAGGCACCTCCATCGCAAAGATTTCGATGAAAGCTTCTCGGCAACCTTCGTAGTCATTCTTTTCGATGATATTGATCACGCGGTCCCAAATCATGTTGGCGATATCCATGCCCACACGTTCACCCATCAAAGCGTGGCGACGCTTTTCGTAGATCACGGTACGCTGCTTGTTCATCACATCATCATATTCGAGCAAGCGCTTACGAATACCGAAGTTGTTTTCTTCCACCTTGCGCTGAGCACGCTCGATGCTATTGTTGATCATCTTTGCCTCGATCATCTCGCCGTCCTTGAATCCGAGTTTGTCCATTACGCGGGCAATGCGCTCGGAAGCGAACAGACGCATGAGGTTGTCTTCGAGCGAAACGAAGAATACTGAAGATCCTGGGTCTCCCTGACGTCCGGCACGACCACGAAGCTGACGGTCTACGCGGCGGCTTTCGTGACGTTCCGTACCGATGATAGCCAAGCCACCAGCCTTCTTCACCTCGTCGGTAAGCTTGATATCCGTACCACGACCAGCCATGTTAGTAGCGATTGTTACGGCACCGAGCATCAATTCCTCTTCGTGCTTATTGCCGTTCTCATCCTCTATCATCACCTTGGTCAGTGTGCTTTGACCAGCCTTTGCCACGATGTCAGCCTCTTTCTGGTGGAGCTTAGCGTTCAACACCTGATGAGGAATGCCGCGAAGCTGCAGCATACGGCTCAAGAGTTCGCTCACGTCGACGTTGGTAGTACCCACCAATACGGGGCGTCCCGCCAGACGCATCTTTTCGATCTCTTCGATCACAGCCTTATACTTTTCACGTTTCGTCTTGTAGACGCGGTCGTTCATATCGACACGAGCGATAGGACGGTTGGTAGGAATCTCTACTACATCGAGTTTGTAGATATTCCAGAACTCGCCTGCCTCGGTAATAGCCGTACCGGTCATACCAGCGAGCTTATGGTACATACGGAAGTAGTTCTGCAGCGTGATGGTAGCGAAGGTCTGCGTTGCAGCTTCCACCTTCACATGCTCCTTAGCCTCTACAGCCTGGTGCAAACCATCGCTCCAGCGGCGTCCTTCCATGATACGTCCAGTCTGCTCATCGACGATCTTCACCTGTCCGTCCATCACGACGTATTCCTCGTTGATGCGGAACATGGTGTAAGCCTTCAGCAACTGCAGGATGGTGTGTACGCGATCGCTCTTGATAGCATAGTCTTGCAGGAGTTCGTCCTTTTTAGCCACACGTTCTTCGTCGGAGAGCGTCTTATCAGCCTCGAGTTCGGAGAGCTGCGAGGTAATGTCGGGGAGCACGAAGAGTTGATCGTCGTGCACCTGATCAGCCAACCACTTATTACCCTTATCCGTAAGGTCTACGCTGTGCATCTTTTCGTCTACTACGAAGTAGAGGGGTGCTACAGCCTCAGGCATACGGCGGTTGTTGTTTTCCATATAGATTTCCTCCGTCTTGAGCATACCGGCTTTGATACCAGTCTCTGAGAGGAACTTAATCAGCGGATTGTTCTTAGGCAGAGCCTTGTGGCTACGATAGAGCGCCAAGAAGCCTTCTTCGCTCTTAGCCTTGTCGCCTGTAGCGATGAGTTGCTTAGCTTCTGCCAGATACTTGGTGGCCAACTTGCGCTGCACTTCTACGAGGTGTTCCACGAGAGGTTGATACTGTTCGTAGAGTTGGTCGTCGCCCTGAGGCACCGGACCAGAGATAATCAATGGTGTACGTGCATCGTCGATCAATACAGAGTCGACCTCATCGACGATAGCATAGTTGTGACGACGCTGTACGAGGTCCTTCGGGCTCATAGCCATGTTGTCACGGAGGTAGTCGAAGCCAAACTCATTGTTCGTACCGAAGGTGATATCTGCCTGATAAGCACGGCGACGGCTCTCAGAGTTGGGCTGATGCTTATCGATACAGTCTACCGAAAGTCCGTGGAACATATAGAGCGGTCCCATCCATTCGGAGTCACGCTTAGCCAAGTAGTCGTTGACGGTTACTACGTGTACGCCATTGCCCGTCAGCGCATTGAGGAACACAGGGAGCGTACCTACGAGGGTCTTACCTTCACCCGTTGCCATTTCGGCGATCTTACCTTGGTGAAGTACCACACCACCGAAGAGCTGCACATCATAGTGTACCATGTTCCACTTTGTATCATTACCGCCGGCTACCCAGTGGTTCTGATAGATGGCCTTGTCGCCCTCGATGCTTACGAAATCGTGGCATGTAGCCAGTTCGCGGTCGAAGTCAGTAGCGGTCACCTCAATGGTTTCGTTTTCAGTGAAACGTCGGGCTGTATCCTTCACGATGGCGAACACTTCGGGCAGAGCCTCGTTGAGTGCCTCTTCCATCTTGTCGAGCACCTGCGTCTCGAGTTTATCGATTTGTGAGAAGATCACCTCGCGGTCTTCGATAGGAGTCTCCTCCACCTTACCTTTCAGTTCTTCGATTTTTGCCTTGATATCGTCGGCAGAGTGCTGAATGGTATGACGGATTTCTTGAGTCTTTGCACGAAGAGCATCGTTGTCGAGGGCTTGAATGGCGGGATAAGCAGCCTTAATCTTTTCCACCCACGGCTGGATGAGCTTCATATCACGGTTTGACTTATTGCCGAATAACTTGGTAATGATATTAATAAAGTCCATATTTGAAGTTGGAGTTTCTCCCCAAGTCCATTTCCCTTACGGGAGATGGGATTACATGCCTTAAGAGGCCATGTTGAGTTCTGTTGCGGGAGAACGCTTATTTGTTTCTGTTATATATAATAAGGAGTGCTATAGGGCGTTGGATTGCGCATTGCACTTAAAATACTCTCTTGCGTCATTGTAGCGGAGCTACGCTACAAGCATTGGGAGCGCGAATGCGCATAGCCTTCGACAGCGTCGGTGCTATGTAGTCGATGGTGACGGGGGTGGTAACCGTTTCGGCCTTGAAGCCCTCGCCTAAGAATATGATAGGGAAAGGAATATACGATTCGCGTACGAGTTGGTTCTCACGCGTAGAATTGTTCACGTAGTGCCAACCAGGAGCCACCTCTATGAGCACATCGCCCGAATAGCGTGGGTTGTATCCTCCACGCATGCGGCTGATGCCAGGAGTCCATGCTCCCTGCAAGAGGCGCGACGAGGTGTAAACGTCCTTCACGCCCGAGAGCTGCAACAAGAAGTCTTGCGCACGCTCGAGCATCTCCGCCAGGTTGATTTGCTTTTCTTCTACGAGCTTATGGTTGAGATAAATCTGCGTTCCGAAGCTCGACTCCACATACTGTCCTTGGCCATATACTGCCACGAAGTACATATTGAGCAAAGCGGCAGCGCGCTCCACGTCGAAAGTACCCGTAGGAATGCGATATTTCGAGAGGTCTGCCGTTTCCTCGTCGGCATATCCTGTAGAAGTCAGCACGAACAGTGCACGGTCGCGTCCTACCTTCTGCTCCACCGAGCGTATGAGCTGTGCCAATGCCTGATCCAAGCGCACATAGGTGTCTTGCAGTTCCATGGGACGTTCGCTCACGGTGCGATGGTCGAGATTGCCCGCATAGAGCGTCACGGCAAGATAGTCCGTCACGTCGTCGGTGCCTATCATCGTGCCGTTGATACACTGCACGGCAGCGCGCGTCACCTCTTGATTGACCAGTCCGCTCGTCTTGAAGGAAGCAAACCGTCCATCACCTGTAAACTTGTGGGCGAAAGGCTTCTTCATACCTCCCGAGAGAAAGTAGGAGAAATTGCCTACGAGGTCGCTCGAAGGCTTCCATGTGAGCGACTTCAATCGTTCAGCCAGCCCGCCTCCGCCGTTGAGTACAGAAGCCCAAGTGGGGAGGGTCTTGCCGTAGTAAGTAGACGAACACCACAACCCCGTGCGATCGTCTATCCAGACAGCGCCATCGGCAGCATGTCCTGCCGTAAGTATCGCTGCATCGCGGAATGGAGCTACGGCGTAGACGAGCGACTTGCCCTCAGTAGCCACCTTGAGTTCATCGCCAATGGTCGACACGCCCAGGTAGGTAGGTGCCGAGCAGTCCTTGGTCTGCAGTCCGGGATAGGCCTTATCGTCCACGCAGTACACGGGGCGTAGCGTTTCTCTATTGAGCCAACGTTCGCCCACGATGCCGTGGTTGTAGGGTGTGGTTCCTGCCGAGAGTGTGGCAGCTGCCGATGCTCGGTCAGGACGATAATGGGGATATTCGGCTTGAGTGTATAAGCGTCCCTCATGCAGAAGACGCACAAAGCCTTCCTGCCCATAGAGGGGCATGAAGGCATTCATATAGTCCGTGCGGAGTTGATCCACCAGAATACTTACCACTACGCGTGGCACACCAGTTCCTGCAGCCGAAGCCGATGGAGCCGAAAGCACGGTCATTGCGGTGAGCAACGACACGAGCAAGGGCAGACGCATGACGGAAGCGTGCTGTGAGCCGTGGGGAGCGGGGTTATTCATTCGGTGGATTGTTATTTTATTATTTTTTTTTGGGGGGGGCATTTCTTTTCAACTATGCTCGGCGTCGAGCCTCGCATAGTTGGCCGAAGCGGGACACTTCGCCCCCACTTCCTCTGAATTTACTTCTTGATTCGTGGGTGATGCCGACGCGGGGACGCGTCGCCCCCAGTACTGGGTGGATTTTGCAAGGATGTAGTTGCAAGTATGTAGTTGCAAGTATGTAATACTTAATACTTTATACTTAATACTTTTAGACTTTATACCTTATGTGGCATCCGCAAGTGGAAGGCTACACGGAGCATGAGCGTGAGGATGATGAGGTATACCTCATCGGGATATTGCTGCAAGCCCATGAGTCCTATTATGAGTGCCAACACCACGAGCACACCCTCTACATACATCACCCAGCTACGTCGGCCTGCGACAGCCGCCTTCATGTACCATGGAAAGAGTACGAGAGGCAGAGGGTTGAACAATACCACGAGCCAATTGCTGCCCACCGTGGGGTGAGACGAGAAGAGGAGCAGGAATGTGGTGATGCAACCTGTAAGTCCTTGAGCTATCATGAGCAGTACGTCGTACTGCCAATAGGATTTCTTCTTATACTTGCCCCACAGACTAATAACGATTGTTAATGCAAGAAGCATGCCAAAGGCAGCCATCGGACTGATGGGGAAAGCTTCGTCGGCACAGGGCTGTGCGGGCAGCAAGGTGAGTTCCATCTTTACCAAAGGGCGCACACTTCCATCGCGACCACGGATTTGCGCCTTCGTAGCGAATCGTTCGGCATAAATGGGTGCGAATTGCTGCTGTTGCAAGTCGGCGGGGCGATCGGCCTCTGCTCCGAGCAGTAGATCTTGGCCAAACTTATTCCACGGACTTGGTTTAGAGAATTCGTGCACAATGTCGCGTAGTGTGCGGTCGGCTTTCACCTGTGGCCAGACCACCTTCCCATCGACTGCCTGCTCTATCATGCGCAGGGCACGGGTGGTACAATTGTCGAAGAAGAAATTGTAACGATAGGTGGCATTTTCGGGTTCGAGGTTACGACTCAGAGCATCGACCAATCGATTGGCTTCACTCTGCGTAAGGTTGAGCACTTGTTCGTCAATGCCACGCCCTTCTCTCACGTATGCGTCGTAGAATATGGAGTAAGGCACCACACCGAGTTCATAGTCGGTCTCTCCGAGCATGAATCGCCACATGAAGTGGGGCTGATTGAAGGAGAATGTGCCGTAATTGAACACCCAGTCGCTTTGTCTGCGTCCCACCTCGCGCACACGGAGTGCGGTATGTCCGTAGAGCTCATAGACCAACGAGCCTGGGGTACAAGTGATAAGGCTCACGATGACGGAGTCGGCTGACGGCTGCGTGGTCTGCGTTTCAGAAGCAGTGGTCTGCACGTCAGTTTGCCCCTTTTGGGCCATTGCCAAGAGGGGTACAATCATGCAGAGTAGGCATATGTATATACGTTTTACCATATCTTTAAATAAGATAAGCTACGGCTCGGCATAACATTCAAGCAAGCTTGATGTTCTGCTCTCGCCTTGCATTATCTTTAAATAAGATAAGCTACGGCTCGGCATAACATTCAAGCAAGCTTGATGTTCTGCTCTCGCCTTGCATTATCTTTAAATAAGATAAGCTACGGCTCGGCATAACATTCAAGCAAGCTTGATGTTCTGCTCTCGCCTTGCATTATCTTTGAATAAGATAAGCTGCTTATGCGGTGCAAAGTTAATGTATGATGGGGGAAGAGCAAAGCGAATACTTGTTTTTCTTTGATTTTCCGATGTGTGAGGGGGGGGGCTTCAACCTGCTCTGTGGGCGACGCGTCCCGCGTCGGCGATTACGCATAGCATGAAGCTAAATCTTAGACTTTGCGCTTCGCGCTTGTTTCGACATTAATCTCCATTAATTGAACATTAATCTTTCATTAATACCTTCCTCTTTGGCTTGATAAATTCAGGCGATGCCGACGCGAGGACGCGTCGCCCACGGTATTGGCTGAATGGCTTCCTGATTTATGGATGATGCCGACGCGAGGACGCGTCGCCCACGGTACTGGCTGAATGGCTTCCTGATTTGTGGATGATGCCGACGCGAGGACGCGTCGCCCACGGTATTGGCTGAATGGCTTCCTGATTTGTGGATGATGCCGACGCGGGACGCGTCGCCCACGGTACTGGCTGAAGGAGGCGAGATAGAGGCTTTGCCTACATGCTCTCTGTGATGCGCTGACGATAGAATTTGGGAGATACGCCGAGATGCTTCTTGACATACTTGCCAAAGAAGGAGATGGAGGGGAAATCGAGTTCGGCTACGATTTCTTTGATGCTCTTTTCGGGACGGAGCAAGTGGCGTTTTACGTCCTCAAGCACATAACGATTGATCACAGCGAGAGCTGTTTCGCCACTACAGTTTTTACACACACTGCTGAGGTATTTGGGAGTAACGTTCAGCTGGTCGGCATACCATGCCACGGAACGGGGCTTTGGATTGGTCTTCAAGATGAGTTGCATGAATTGCTTGAAAAGGTTCTCGCCCGAAGTGAATAGCGTACTTGGCAACTTGAGCGTACCTTCCAGCGTGTCGTGAAATTCATACATGAATGCTTGCAGCAAGAGGTCGGACACGAGCTGATGATGCTTAATGGGCACCTCAGCTGTAAGTTTTGATCGTATAAGCTCGTAATATTGGGTATAGACCAGAGCTGCGTGGTCTGAGATGTGGAGCTGCGGATGCTCAGCAATGTAGACGCGTGCATTGATAAGCCCCAAGGGCATACTGCTCAACTCTTCAAAGAATTTACGCGAGAGGTAAAATCCGCAAGCACTGAGGTCGTCACTATTGCCAAGGCCTTGCACCTCATCGCCAGGGCAACAGATTAGGAGGTCGTTCTTCTGCAATACATACTCCTTCTGATTCACACTGACGCGCGCCTCGCCATTTGTGCAAAGCATCGTAACATAAGCTTCGGCACGACCTTTCTTAGAGTCATTAAAGGATAGTTTGATATCACTAATGACGCTGATGCGTTCTTTTTCAATGTCGAAGGCTTTTTTTCCAGACTCTATCAGTGGTTGTTGAGGATCCATAGCAATTTTCTGCGTTTTACGTTATGGACGACAAAATAAACCAAAAAATCTGAGATACGGAAATTTCAACCACTTTTTCTTTCCCATTCATACAGTTTCTCCCATTGTGTGCTTTCTACTATTTCCACTCTCTTCCTCACGCGCGCATGTACGGGCGCGCCACATACGATTTTACCGAGAATGGCTTACACGCCGTCACCTTCAGATGTTATTCCACTGAATATCAGCATTTTTCCATTTACCGCATCCTACACTTTGCTTGCACTTTTGCTTGCACTAAGCCCCTAACTTGTGCCATGGAGGTTTTTCCTGTCAGTATTTGGGGATGTCTATCTAAAAAACAGCCCTCCCCCACCCTACAATTTCCCCTAGGTCAAGCAAAAACTCTTCCGAGGGATAATTTAAACTCTTCCGAGGGATAATTTAAACGCTTCCGAGGGATAATTGGAACGCTTCCGAGGGATAATTGGAACATCTCGGTCAAAATTCATATACTCTAATACAGGCATTACTTTTTCACTAAATGCACGCGAAAGTGAGGGCTAAGTGTAGGCAAAGTGTTGGCGAGCGCACTCTTTTATGCATTGATAATAAGCATCTTACGAAAGAGAGGTGACGGTAATGGCGAGTAAACGGGCTAAAATTGTCTGTAATGCGTGCGCACGCGAGGGGAGAGACGAAAAAAGAGTGTACAGTTTGTACACTCTTTTTGGATGTTACGTCAAAATGTTGCACCTTTGCACCACGCGATTATCCTATCGGAAGGAACTGTGGGCGAGGCAACAGGCTGACGGAGATATGAGGTTTGCTCACGCCCTACTGCTTCTCTTGCTCGGGAGCCTCGTCGATGAGGTCCATAAATTGGTCGAGCTTCGGGGTGATGATAATCTGGGTGCGACGATTGCGCTGCTTGCCCACAGCTGTATCGTTAGAAGCCACAGGATTGTACTCACCACGACCAGCAGCTGAGAGGCGCTTCGGATCTACGCCATACTGATTTTGCAGAGCCTGTACCACTGACGAAGCACGCAGGGCTGAGAGGTCCCAGTTGTTGCGGATGTTCTTCTGCGAGATGGGCACATTGTCGGTGTTGCCCTCTACGAGTACATCGTAGTCCTTATAGTCGGTGATGATCTTAGCAATCTTCGAGAGCGTTTCGCCAGCACGGTCGCCTATCTCGTAGCTACCGCTCTTATAGAGCATATTGTCCGCCAAAGAAATGTATACCACGCCCTTGAGCACCTGTACATCGACATCGTTCATCTCAGAGCGAGTGAGCGAACGAGTGAGTTTGTTGGTCAAGGCTTGGTTGAGCGAGTCGCTCTTGCTCTTGGCATCAACGAGTTGCTTGATAAACTTGTTAGAAGCATTGATTTCGTCGACGAGTTTCGAAATGTTTACGTTACCCTGCTGCACGTTGCTCTGGTAGGACGACTGCAGTTTGCTATAAGCTTCGCGCATTTCCTTGTTGCGCTGCTGCTCTTCCTGGAGGCGAGCGGCGAGGCTCTTAGAGTCGGAGGTATATTCAGCGATGCGCACCTGTGCATCATTGTAGTCCTTCTGAAGGGCAGCATGCTCAGTCTTGAGCTTGTCGTAGTTAGTCTGCACCTCTGCAAGTTTGCTCTTGCTCACGCAGCTGGTCATCAGCATGGCTGCGGCGAGGGGCAACATCAACAGTTTTAAGCGTTTCATTGTTGTAGGTTTTTGGAAATGAATATTCTAATTTAGCTTGTTGGTACGCACATTATTGTGCGATTTTGGGGCGCAAGATATGCAATAACTCTGAGAGAGGCAAATATTTTGCGGAATATTAACACGAAAGTTCTCTCCGCACACAGGAATAGACGTTGGAGGGGGGGGCGCGCTTTACTTGAACGTTTAGACTTGGGTTGCGCTTCGCGCGTTCTTTGAACATTAATTGCCATTAATTGAACATTAATTATTTCATTAATTCTTCTCTTTTCTGGGAGATTTGGTCATGAATTATCATGAATTAGCCATGAATTCTTCATTAATTCTAAGTTAGACTCTTCATTAATTAAAGGCTAATTCATGATAATTCGTGACTACCTCAAACCCTTCAAGACAAGAATTCATGAAAAAATTCATGACTAATTCACGATAATTCGTGACTACTTCAACCCCACAAGAGAAGAATTAATGAAATAATTAATGTTCAATTAATGGCAATTAATGTTCAAAAAAGCGCGAAGCGCAACCCAAGCCTTAATGTACAAAAAAGCGCGAAGCGCAACCCAGCCTTAATGTTCAAAGACGCGCGAAGCGCAACCCAGCCTTAACGTTCAAAAAAGCGCGAAGCATAGCGTCAACGTTAAGCATACGAGTGCATACCGCCGAGGAGGAAGTTGACACCGAAGTAGGTCATCAGCACCGTGACGAAAGCCGCCACCATGAAGATATGAAACAGACGCGGCTTTTGCAGAGCAGGTAACGACTGCACATGAAATGCTACGGCATAAATCATGAAAGTGATAAGCGCCCACGTCTCCTTAGGATCCCAACTCCAATAGGTACCCCACGACTGGTTGGCCCATACAGCTCCGAGGAAGATGCCTGCACCCAGCATGAACACGGCAGGATAGAGCATCAGGCGGCTCAAGTACATCAGTGCCTCGGCTTGACGACGCACCACGAGCGCCATCACGCCATTGAGCATGGTAAATGCCAGGAGCGAATAGCCCATCATCACCACGCTGACATGCAGACTGAGCCAAGGCGATGAGAGCACGGGCATGAGGTTGGTGATCTGCGGATCGCTCTGACCGAGGTGTGCCACGAGCAGTGCAAAGCCTGAGAGCAAGAAGCCAAACGGTGTCATCAAGGCGAAGCGCCGACGCAGCAAGCATGCCATGATGAGCACGACAAGCGCCATAAACTGCATGGTCTCGAACCCATTGCTCATGGGTACATGGCCCGCCACATACCATCGAAGTGCATAGGCAAAGGCAAGCGCGCATAGGCTCACGGGCATGAGCCATTCGCAGATGCGGAAGGTTAGTGCTAAGCGCTTATCCTTGCGCTGCAACGAAGCGACTTCCCCACCCGGCCGCAGGGCAAAGAGCACAAACGAGAGCAGGCCGAGCGTGAGGTTGAGCATGAACAAGACGTCGGTGATGGGCAGACGGTTGTAGAGAAGTTCTGCATCAATGCGGCTCTGGCTAATAGGTTCTGTGCCCGGACTGACGCGCTCGAAGAGCGTACCCTTCTGGAGCATCATGATAAGGCCCACCTTCTCATCGGTTTCGGCAATGGCTTTCTGAAGCGGATTTTGTGCCATCTGGGGCGAATCTGCGCCATGCCAGTACTGCTGAAGGATGTATTCGTCGCCTTGGAATAGGTCGGTGAGGCGAGCATATCGGCCGTCGATATGGAGCAAGTTGCGCAGTTCGGCACTCTTGATCAAGATCATGGGTTCGCTCTGCCAAGCATCGGGGCGAAGCATCCATCCGCTCACCACCTGTTCGGGCGTGAGTCCGCCATAGGAGGAGCGTCCGTAGAGTTTCAGTAGGAAGTCGCGCGCCATCGTGTTGAAGGGAGCAATGCGCCCATTATACTCTATGGGGCGTCGAGCCAGGCTATCGGCCTTCTCACGACTGAAGGCTGGAAGCTGGCGCGAGGCTTTGGCCACAGGACTTATCATAAAAGCGAGCACAAGAATCATCGCTCCACGCTGAAGCATAGGATGGCGAAGCAATCGGCGGAACTCCTCGCGGCGATCGAAGAGAACCATCAGCATGGAGAGCGCCAAGAGGATGTAGCCCACGTAGGTCAGTCCTGTGCCCAGCGGATCGTAGTTGACGGTGAGTATGCTCGACTCTCCGTCGTCGCCATAAGAGGATTGGTAGAAACGATAACCATCCAGCGTAAGAATGCGGTTCATCGAGACGATGACTGGGCGCTCTTGTCCGTTGGGCATTCTCAGGGTGAGTTGGCTCACGTAGTCGGCAGGTGTATCGGTGTGGGGATAGCAGTCTATACGAAACTTGTCCAAACGGATGGAGAAGGGCAAATTGTCCGTTCCCCGCCCGCCTTCGAGCATAAAGCTCTGGGTGGCTTCGCCTTGCTTCAGATAGACGAAGCCTTTGACAGAGGTGAACCATGTGGTGAGTGCACCCAGCAGGATGATGAGGAACGAGCCGTGGAGCATGCATACCGCCCAGCGCCTCCACAGCCTCAGCTTGAAGAAGCTCCACACCATGCCCAATGCCAAGACGGCCCACAGAACCATAAACCATGGAGCGTGATAGACCTTCAGTGCTGCATAGGCTGCATCGTGGCTATGCTCCAAGAATGTGGCAGTGATCATTGCCACGATGAGGAGGGTATATATAAGGAGGAGAAAGCGTTTCATTAGAAATGGGAAGTATTAAGTATAAAGTATTAAGTATTACAAACTATCGAATACACGCATTCAGCCCGTAAATAATAGATTGTAATACCTAACACTTCGATATTAAAGACTTCGATATTGGTTCTTCTTAGTTTATAATACTTTATACCTTATACTTAATATTCAAGTTTCGGATTTAGGATAGGCGGGCTGAAAGCCCAATGAATTCCATAGCCCAAGGCAACGCCTTGGGTAG
>CALEKA010000114.1 GCA_937898715.1 uncultured Prevotella sp. | reverse complement strand
AAGCAGCAAGAGGGTCAGCTCAAGCAGCAAGAGGGTCAGCTCAAGCAGCAAGAGGGTCAGCTCAAGCAGCAAGAGGAAATGCTGAAAACGATGGCAAAGGCAATGCTGCAGCAGGGGCAGTCTTTGCAGTCAATAGCCATGTTGACTCATAAGTCGGAGCAGGAGATATCTGCTATGCTTGAAGAATGATAGGTCAACGCGTAGCGTGGAAGGCAATAGCCTGCGCGATTCTTTTGTATGAATAGATGAAATGCCGGGACATGGAACGAGTAGAGTTCTATATCTCGGCATTTATTCTTCCTATATTGATGTTTGAGAAGTTAGCGCTTACTTATCTCTTCATTACCTTGCGCGCATTTCCATCGGAAGATATTTCAATGTATACTCCGGCGGGAAGTTGATCGAAGGGGGTTGTGGATACGTTGCGGCCAGAGAGGTCGTAGCGAGTAGTGGGGAGAGATCGCGTGAGGGTGGTCGATGATATGCCCGTTGAGGGCATATCGGCAGCGATGAGACTGTCTACGGCGACGATGCGGCGGCGGAACTTGTCCATCAAGTCAGCAGTTTGTTCGGGGATGGTGTTTTGCGCCTCGTAGGGGTAGATGGTGCGATGTAGGGCGGCGCTTTCTTCGAGCGTTTGGCTGTAAAGCTCTGTGATGCTATCGCAGAATTGCTGCATCTGATCGACGATGTGCGGACGAATCTGTGCGTAGACCTCCTTGTAAGCCTCTACGAATTGAGAATTTTCGAAAAGTTTCGGGTAGTAAAACTCCGTCTGTGGATAGTAGGCCGAATAATAAGTATGTTTCAGTCCCCAAATATTGAAGGGAATGTTGTATGAGGAGTCAAGATCCCAGATTGGTCCCATTTTGAGCTTATTCTGAGAAGAGTCTCCGCCCTGGCTCTCGCAGTAGAGGTAGGTGTTGCTCCCGAGGGCATCGCCCACTGCCAGAAGATCATGGCTAATGATCCAACGAGTAAACGTGTAGAAATCGATATATTCCGACAGCTCTTCTTTGCTCCAGATGGCATCCTCCACGCGGTTCATGTAGTCTCTCACGCTGTCTACAGCCGTTTGGCGCAGACCATCGCCAGGCATGTATTTATTGTAGGTGTAAGCCAAGTGAGCCATTTGGTGGTTGGTGCGGAAATACTTTCCATCTTCGTTCCACCAGAAGGGGTCGTTCTCGATGATAAATCCATCTTCTGCCACGTTGATGCGGCTCTCGCCCTTGTCTACGGTTTCGAGCAGGAGGTAAATGCCCCGATATTGATCATTGATCACTACGTTGACAAACCTTCCTTCGGGCTGCCACGGCATGCCCACATTGCGTGCCAATGCATGAGCAAAGAGGGTGATAAGGTTGGTCTCATGATTGGGCATGCTCGGGTTGTATATACTGTAGCTCATGAGTGCCCAATTCTTGTTGCGGTAGGCTTTTCCCCCACGACAGAGTAGGTCTGCCTTCTTGCTGAGTTTCAGTTTGTAGGGTTTTTGGTCGAGAAAGGCTCCCGAACTGTTGCCGCGAATCTTTAGTCGCATGCCTGAATGGTCTGCCACGAAGTCCTTGGAGTCGTAGAGCGTATCACTCTTGAGGGTCATGACCATTCGTCCTGCCACGTAGTTGTTGTTGGTAATAGTCGTACCCATGCAGCCTTCGGGCGTTTGGGCACGTTCGAATGTAGGCATCTCGCCCCCCACGGTTGTAATCGTCACCAGAGGTATGTTGGGCCAGTGCTCGGGCCAGTGCGAGACAGTCTGCGCTATGGCTTGCTGTGCAGGCATGAGGGTAGCTATAAGGACTGCGAGCAACAGGTGCAGACCTATTTTAGATTGGGAGCGTAATAGTTTCATTGAATAAGTTGTGGAGGAAAAGGTGAATGCAAATGTAGGAAATATTTTCGTGTAGAGCAATCTCAAAATGGTAGAACCCTTACTCTGCACCCTGCAGATGGGCAAAATCCTTCATGCACTGGGCCAATGCTTGCGCTCCTTCGAGAGGCATGGCATTGTACATTGAGGCACGGAATCCGCCCACACTCCTGTGACCACGAATGCCGTAGATGCCGCGCGACAGAGCGAAGTCGGCAAATGCACCTTCGAGATGCTTGTAGGCAGGGGAGAGCACGAAGCAAGCGTTCATCAGCGAACGGTCGGCTGGAAGCGCTGTGCCCATGAAGAGCGGATTGCGGTCGATCTCATCGTATACCACGGCCGCGCGTTCTGCTGCCCGTCGGCCCATTTCCTCTACTCCTCCCTGACGTTTCACCCAGCGTAGCGTCTGCAGGGCGGTGAAGATGGGGAGCATGGGTGGTGTGTTGTACATAGAGCCGTGTTTGATGTGCACCGCATAGTCGAGCATAGCGGGTAGCTGACGAGCGGAACGGCCGGCTATCTCATTGCGGATAATCACGAAAGTGACTCCAGCCATCGACAGATTCTTCTGTGCGCCACCATAGATGATTCCGTAGCGCTCCACGTCGATGGGGCGTGTCAGAATGTCGGACGACATGTCGGCCACCAGTGGAATGGGCGAGTCGAGGTCAGAGCGTAGCTCCGTGCCGTAGATGGTGTTGTTGGTTGTAAGGTGCAGATAGTCGGCATCTTCTGGTATTGTAAAATTGTGGGGAATAGATGCATACCCTTCGGCTTCCGACGAGGCTACCACTTCCACTTCGCCAAAGAGTTGAGCCTCCTCCATGGCCTGGTGTGCCCAGTGTCCACAGTCGAGATAGGCTGCTTTGTGGTGGAGTAGATTCATCGGAATCATGTCGAACTGCATACGAGCGCCTCCTCCCAGAAATAACACGCTGTAGCCATCGGGCACGTGGAGCAGTTCCTTCATCAAGCTCTGTGCCTCTTTCATGATGGCTTGAAATTGAGGTGTGCGGTGTCCTATTTCCATGAGCGAAAGCCCCATGCCGTCGAAGTCTGTAACCGCTTGCGCCGTAGCCTCCACCACTTCATGAGGAAGTGTGGCAGGGCCAGCGCCAAAATTGTAAATATGAAGAGTCGAGTTGTTGAGCATTGGAGAAGTTTTTTTGATTTATCAAGCTTATGCAAAGATACAAAAGAGAACGTACTTCAACCAAAAAAAGTGTACAACATGTTCACTTTTTCAGTTGTGGCGAAACGACAAGCATCCCTCCATCGTTGCAAGCAGAGTCGTGGGTCGCGCGAAAACAACCTTAGCCTCGAAAGACATCTCTTCGCGCGCACGTGTTACAGCAAGATTTGCTTCCGATTGCTTACACTCCTACACAAAAAAAGTATATCGTGTTGAAAACCATGCTTTTATGCTTTATTTCAGCCCTCACTCTGCCCTCACTCAGCCCTCCACTCCCTTCATCCACATAGCAATCGTATGGAACAGAAAAATTATCCCCCCCGAAGCGTAAAAACAGTAAGGAGGGATAATTTTTACAGTAAGGAGGGATAATTTTTACAGTAAGGAGGGCAATCACAGCCTGTGCCCGCCATGTCTACTTTCGCAGCAGAACGTAAATAATGCGCGAGTGCAAGCAAGAGTGTAGGCAAGGTGTAGGCAATTTGACACTGCCTACACTCCGTAACGCATTGAATATGAACTATCTACAATGGGAAAGTGACAGCAAACGCATCTTCGCATCCCCAAAATGACTATATGCGCGCGTATGTACGCGCGAGAAGTATAGTATGTTCAAGTTTCGGATTTAGAATGGACGGGCTGAAAGCCCAATGATTTCCATAGCCCAGGGCATCGCCCTGGGTATCCCATAAGCAGTATTGTTTCGCCCTGTAAGGGCAAAAGTAGAAATATATTGTCCTTACTTCTGCCCTTACAGGGCGTATCATTCTTGCAATTCCTACCCAAGGCGTTGCCTTGGGCTATGGAAATCACTGGGCTTTCAGCCCGCTTTGCTAAATCAGAAACTTAAGTAGTATGCAAACGTTTCCCTCCCCATTCCACTTTCTGCTTTTAGGCACATTATGCTCCACCTCTCCAAGCGGGTGGGAGCGGGTGGGGGAGAGGAATGAAAAAATACCGCACACTTGTGCCGTAAGTGTGCGAATATTTGCGTACCTTTGCACCACAAATAACAATATAATGCGTGTGGCTGCCGCAAGGGGTGGCCATACTTTCACACATCAAACATCATGAGTGAACAACAGAAGAAAATCAAGCAGCTCGTAGAGCTCCGCCAGAAGGCCCGCTTGGGTGGTGGCGAAAAGGCTATTGAAAAGCAGCACGCTAAGGGCAAAGCTACGGCTCGCGAACGCATCGAACTCTTGCTCGACAAGGGCTCGTTCGAAGAAATGGATATGTTCAAGCTTCACCGTTGCCACAACTTCGGCATGGAGAAGAAACAATTCTTGGGCGACGGCGTGGTAGCCGGTAGCGGTACCATCAATGGTCGTCTGGTATACGTATTTGCACAAGACTTTACCGTCAATGGCGGTTCGCTCTCTGAGACAATGGCTCAGAAGATCTGCAAGGTGATGGATCAGAGTATGAAGATGGGTGCACCCTGCATCGGACTTAACGATTCGGGTGGTGCACGTATTCAGGAAGGCATCAACGCCTTGGCAGGCTTCGGTGAAATCTTCCAGCGCAATATCGAGGCTTCAGGCGTAGTACCCCAGATCTCAGGCATCTGCGGTCCTTGTGCAGGTGGTGCTGTCTACTCTCCCGCATTGACCGACTTCGTGGTAATGCTCGAAGGCATCAGCTACATGTTCCTCACCGGCCCGAAGGTAGTAAAGACCGTGACTGGCGAAGACGTGACTCAGGAAGACCTCGGTGGTGCAGCCGTTCACTCTACGAAGAGCGGTGTATGCCACTTCACAGCTAAGACCGAGGAAGAGTTTGCCGGCCTTATTCGTCGTCTCCTCTCATACATTCCTCAGAACAACATGGAGCGCGCTCCCCGCATAGAGTGTACCGACCCCATCGACCGCAAGGAAGACTCTCTCAACGAGATCATTCCCGACAACCCCAACATGGCTTACGACATGTACAAGGTGATCAGCGCCGTGGTCGACAACGGAGAGTTCCTCGAAGTACACCGCAACTTCGCTCGCAACATCATCATCGGCTTTGCCCGCTTCAATGGTCAGAGCGTAGGCGTCGTAGCCAACCAGCCCAGCGTATATGCCGGTGTGCTCGACTGCAATGCATCGCGCAAGGCAGCTCGCTTCGTACGTTTCTGCGATTGCTTCAACATCCCCATCGTATCCTTGGTCGACGTGCCGGGCTTCCTCCCAGGTACAGGTCAGGAGTACAATGCCGTGATCGATCACGGTGCAAAGCTCCTCTACGCTTATGGCGAGGCTACCGTGCCCAAGGTGACCGTCACACTGCGTAAGAGCTATGGTGGCTCTCACATCGTGATGGGCTGTAAGCAGCTCAAGGCCGACCTCAACTATGCTTGGCCTTCAGCCGAAATCGCCGTAATGGGAGCTTCGGGCGCCGTAGCCATCCTCGATGGTAAGGAAGCCAAGACGAAGGAAGATCCTAAGGCATTCCTCGCAGAGAAGGAGAAGGAGTACAACGACCTCTTCACCAATCCCTACAAGGCTGCCGAATATGGCTACGTAGACGACGTGATTGAGCCGCGCAACACCCGTTTCCGCATCTGCCGCGCACTTGCTCAGCTTGAGAACAAGCGCGAGACGCGTCCTGCTAAGAAGCACGGCAACATACCTTTGTAACACATAGCACCCTAAGATTGTGAAGACATTTCAATATAAACTGGGCGAGCAGACCCTAACGATTCGTCTCGACGAGAAGCAAGGCACCATAGCCGACTTCCTCGTAGACGGATACCACACGCAGCCCACCGACGAGGAAATGCCCGCATTCGCAGCAGCCATCTCCCTCGCGCTCATTGAGCACGAAGTAGAGATCGTTCACGACGACGAGCCCGGCATTATCACCGTAAAGCACCATCGCACCAACTGGAACAATCCAGCCGATCAGATGACCCAAATTTAAGTAAACACAAGAAATGAAGCAATATAAGTATACCATCAATGGCGCACAGTTCGACGTGACCATTGACAGCATCGTAGGCTCGAAGGCCAAGGTCGAGGTAAACGGCATTCCCTTCGAGGTAGAAATGCAAGGCTCTTCGCTCGTAGAAGAGGCTCTGCCTACTGTATCAACCGACGCAGCTGCACCTGCAGCCGCTCCTGCTCCCGCTGCTGAGGCTCCTGCCGCAGCTCCTGCTGCTACAAGCGGTCCTGGCGCAGGCACTCCCGTCAAGGCTCCTCTGCCTGGCGTAGTGACGAAGATCCTCGTCAGCGCAGGTCAGGCTGTGAAGAAGGGCGACACTGTGCTCGTGCTCGAAGCCATGAAGATGGAAAACAACATTACGGCTGAGGCCGACGGCAAGGTGACTGGCATCTGCGTAAGCGCAGGCGACAGCGTGATGGAAGGCACCACGCTTATCACCATCGGATAGACACGTCTGTTCTGACTCCGTCCTCCACTCAAGCGAGGCGGCGTTACCAACAACGGGCGAACAGGCTGAATATTCATCAACCTGTTCGCCCGTATCTTTTTTACCTAATATAGTCTATATGAATTAGGAGCAGCGCGAAGCACCTCATCAGTTCTGTGGCCGACGCGTACCGCGTCGGCTTTTGCCACGCTTCAGGAAGTCTGCTCAAAGGAAGTGGGGGCGAAGTGTCTCGCTTCGGCACGCTGACGAAGGGCACGATGCCCGAGTCGGCGTAAAAACACACGCTTAAGACTCTTTTTTTTGACGCGTTCGGCATCGAGCCTCACGCGTCAAGCCGAAGCGGGACACTTCGCCCCCACTTCCTTTGAACTTGCTTCTTGCTCGTTGGTTGATGACTGATGAACTCAAATCTTGCTCGCTGGCTCACGCCGACGCGGGACGCGTCGCCCACAGAGCTAATGATATAGCGGAGATAAACTCCTAAACTCTTAAACTCACTAAACTCATTATTACTTATGACACTTGCTTACGTATTCTCACGCTTTGACTGGCAGCAAGTAGCCAGTGCGTTTATCGTATTGTTTGCTGTGATCGATGTGCTGGGATCCACCCCAATCTTCATCAGCCTTAAGCAGCAAGGCCGTCCGGTCAATGCATGGAAGGCCACCATCATCTCGTTGGCATTGCTCCTCGGCTTCTTCTTTGCGGGCGATGCCATGTTGAGGCTCTTCAATGTCGATATCGAATCGTTCGCTATGGCAGGTTCGCTCGTCATCTTCCTCATGTCGCTCGAGATGATACTCGACGTGGTGATATTCAAGAATATGGGCCCCATCAAGTCGGCCACGCTCATCCCCGTGGTGTTCCCCTTGCTTGCTGGAGCAGGCTCGTTCACCACGCTGCTCTCCCTTCGCGCAGAGTATGCCACAGTCAACATCCTCATCGGTCTGCTGCTCAACATGCTCTTCGTGTTCATTGTGCTCAAGGCTACTGACAAGGTGGAACGCATCATATCGCCCGCAGCCATCTACTTGCTGCGCAAGTTTTTCGGCATCATTCTCCTTGCCATCTCTGTGCGCCTCTTCACTGCTAATTTGAGCGCATTGCTCCACAATCTGCAATAAAGCAAGTACAAAGTATTAAGTATTACAATCAGGAGATCCCCCCCCTTTTCACTCAGTTCTGTGGGCGACGCGTCCCGCGTCGGCATCGACCGTCTCGTTCAGCAGCGAACCACCTTATGTAGCTCAAGTTAGCTGAATAGTGGACGATGCCGACGCGGGACGCGTCGCCCACAGAAATGGAAGAATATTTTTCATAAATCATTCTCTAATGAAACAACGCAACCTTACGCAAGGCAGCATCCTGCGCAATATCATCAACTTCTCATTGCCCTACATGTTAGCCTATCTCCTGCAGATAGTCTACGGACTTGCCGACCTCTTCGTGATAGGTCTCTATTGCAACGTAGAGAGCACCACGGCAGTAGCCAATGGCGCGCAGGTGATGTATTTCGTCACAGTAGTCATTATCGGCCTTGCCATGGGCACCACCGTCTGTACCGCCCATGCCATCGGTGCGAACGATAGAGATCGCAAAGCCCTCGTAGTGGGCAATACGCTGACGCTCTTTGCTCTGCTCTCTATAGTGCTGACGGCAGTGTTGCTCCTGCTTGTGCCCTCCATCGTAGGGTGGATGCTTGTGCCCTCTGAGGCTGTGGCCGATACGCACCGCTATCTCAGAGTGTGCTTCTCGGGCATACCCTTCATCGTGGCATACAACGTGATAGCCTCCATCTTCCGAGGCATGGGCGATACACGCACACCTCTGCAATTTGTGGCAGTAGCTTGTGTGGTCAATGTTGTGCTCGACTTCCTCTTCATCGGCACCCTTCATTTAGGCGCCATGGGGGCGGCTCTTGCCACCACGCTATCACAGGCCGTCAGCGTGGTCTATGCTCTACAGGTCGTTCGCCGTCATCGCGAAGCCTTTGGCATAGAGCGGAGCCACTTTCGCCTTCAGCGTGAGGTGGTGCGTGGTATGGGCAAGATAGGTGTGCCTATAGCGCTGCAAGATGCTTTCATCCAGATATCGTTTATCGTCATTGCTGTCATTGCCAACAATCGAGGCCTCGACGATGCAGCAGCCGTGGGCATTGTCGAGAAGTTTATCGGTCTGCTCTTCATCATCCCCTCAGCTATGCTCTCCACGGTATCAGCCATTTCAGCGCAGTGTATTGGTGCCGGACTGCGCCAGCGTGCTCGGCAGACCATGTACGCCGCCATCGCCATCACCTTCAGTTTTGGCCTCCTATGGTCTATCATGCTGCAGTTCAACTCAGAATGGCCCGTTCGCTTTTTTACAGACAATGCTCATGTGGTGCAGCTCGGTGGTGAATATCTGCGTAGCTACGTGTGGGACTGCGCCTTGGCGGGCATTCACTTCTGCTTCAGTGGTTTCTTCACCGCTTGTGGCTATTCTATCGTATCGTTTGCCCACAATGTCGTGTCTATCGTGACGGCGCGTGTACCTCTTTCCTATCTATTCTCAGTAAGTTACCCCTTGACGCTCTATCCCATGGGATGGGCTGCTCCTATAGGCTCTGCCATATCGGTAGTGATCTGCGTGGTGGCTTATAGGGCGCTTCGCCGCCGGTTCGCTCCGCTCACCTCTTAGTTTTAAGGTTATTGGTTCGCTTCGCTCCCTCTTAGTTTTAAGTTTTAAGGTTATGAGGTTATAAAGTTACTTTCAGACAGACTATCTGTCAGCGTAAGGTAACTTTATAACCTCATAACCTTAAAACTTAAAACGGAGCGAAGCGACCTCATAACCTTAAAACTCCAAACTAAGAAGGAAGCTTTGCTTCCCCCTAAACTGCGTCAATCCCCTTTCTCCCAAGCTCTCCTCGATTCTTATACTCCGTGGGGGTGAGCCCTGTGAACTGCTTAAACTGACGACTTAGGTGTGCCACGCTTGAGAACCCCGTCTGGTAAGCAATTTCCTTGATGGAGAGTTCTCCATATTCGATGAGTTCCTTCACGTACTCTATGCGTTGCGTCAGAAAGTACTTTTCAATGGTGCGCCCTTCGATGGCGGCAAAAGTGCGGCTCAATGTGGTAAAGTCCATGTTGAGCCGCGCTTTCAGTAAAGCCGATAGCGAGAGCTGTGAAGGCTTCTCTTGGCGCACAGCCTCCACGATCACCTGCTTCGTTTGCTGCACCAAGCGGTCGTTGGCATTCTCTATCAGTTCGAAGCCGATGGCATGAAGCGCTTCGCTCACCTGCTTAAGCTGGTCGGGTGAGAGGTCTTCACGTATGTGCGCTTCGCCCAATTCCACTCTGTCGGGAGTCAGCTCGAGGCGTGAAAGCGTGTCCGTCACCGCCATGATGCAGCGCGGACATACCATGTGTTTGATTCTCAGATTCATCTTCGTTAGTTTTTGTGAGGGGTGGGGTAGAAGCCTCGTCAGAAGCAGCGGTCGTCGGAGCGTCTATCTGGCTCAGAAGACTCTGTACATCGCTTTGCACCCTCTTATATTGTGGACAGTCCATGTAGACCGTGTGCTTACGCATCATCTCCTCTATGCTTCCCATCGCGTTCTGATAGGCCGATAGTTCATTCTGCATCTGCACGTTGTGCTCGGCAAGCCGACGTATCTCACGTTCACGCTCGCGCCGAAGCTGTTCGCACACCTCCGTGAGTAGTGGCATTACTACGCCGTCGAACACATCGTGGCCACGCATATACAAGTAAGTAGTCTCAGGCGTAACGCCCAGTCGGAGCAGTTCTTCGCGAAGCGGCTTATACGTCTTCCGCCCTTCGGGGAATTGACGCTGTAGGCGGGTCACCTTCGAGTTGACCAAGTGGCGCAGATGTTCCAGAGCATGCTCCGGGTGGTACAGATTGAAGTCCTTAAGCTGTACGATGTGGAAGAAGTCGAGCATCGAGAACTGCTTATAACAGCCGTAGCGGTAGCACCAGATATTCCACACGAAGAGTGGCCACACAATCTGTGAATATTGGCTCATAAACGTCTCGAAGTCGAAGAGATGGTGATCGTTGAGCGTAGCCATCACGCAGATGGTCTGCAAGGCAGGAGCGTAGCATTGGAAGTTTTCGATGGCATATACGTAGGTGTGAAACACGTAGGGATTCGAACACACCTCCTGCGAGGAGAGCGTAGTGCCTTGCATAAGGAAGTCGTAATCAGCGTCGACGCAAGCAATCATGCACGTGCCCAATCGGCTTCCCAACTCGTTGGCGAGCGCTATCTTCTTGCCCTTACACAGCGTGGTGCGCGAGGGGAGCATCACTTCGAAATAATAGCGATCGGTCTCTAAAGGACGTAGCAAGTTGCTCCAGAAGAACACGTCGTCGTAACTCTCCACATAAGCCACGATCCGCTTCCGGGCATGCTTTCCGCCCAAGCGGTTCATGGCACTGATGTAGGCCGAGTTAATATGGTCTCTTAAGCGTTTCATGGTACAATAGTAGCTGTATTAAGTGGAGTTTGTAGTTTTAAGGTTATGAGGTTATAAAGTTACCTTTAACCTTTGAAACTTACATTATAACCTCATAACCTTAAAACTTCAAACTCCCTTTATAACCTCATAACCTTAAAACTCCAAACTCCCTTTATAACCTCATAACCTTAAAACTTCAAACAAACTAAACCGTGATATCGCCCACCTCCGTCTCAGCATCTTCCCATCCATCGATGATGAGGGCAGGGGAGTGGGTGGTCAGAATCACTTGGGCATTAGGGTTAAGTTCTCTGACGAGCGATATCAGCCGGCGTTGCCACTCGAAGTGCAGACTCGCCTCGGGTTCGTCCATAAAGAGCACGTAGGGCTGGCGGTCCTCGGTGAGCACGGTGAGCAAGATGAGCAACATCTGCTTCTCACCGCTTGAGAGCAAATAGGGCGGTAGCTTCTCGTCGTATTGTATGAAAGAAAGTTCGTTGCTCTCACGATTGATGCGCTTGCCCGTTTCGGCAAAGAGCTCGTCTACGATGTCGAGGAAGCGCGTCTTCTGTCGTGCAGCTTCCTCCGCCTTATGGCGAGCATCGGGATCGCCACTTGTGAGAAGCGCTATCATGCGGTTGCCCACATTCACTTGATAGTCCAGATAGCGACGCTGTATGAGATAGAGTTGCCAGTCGAGTTCCGTCACGATTCGTGCATCACCCAGCGCACCGATAGGCTCGGTAGAGAGAATCTTGCGATCGAAGCTGCGTATCACGTCGTAGTGGATACTCGTGGCATCGCTCGGTGAGAATTCTATCTTTACGCCCAAGCGCGTGTTGGTCTGTATATCGCCCGAAGCAGGGATAGAGTGAAGGTGCTGTATGAGGCGATTGAGAATGGTGCTCTTGCCCGCACCATTGTGTCCGCTCAGCACGTTCACATCGGGGCGGAGCTTCCATGCTATGTGCTTATGTCCGCTCCATAGACTCGATATTTCTATGCTCTTGATGTAATTGGCCAGTTTGATCATGACTATTAGTTTTGAGTTGAAGAGTTGAGAAGTTTATGGGTAAGAACTCGCTTCCTACTCTCATGGTTAGGTAGTTCGTAGTCTGTAAACAAAATTACTCACAAATGTGCTTCCGTGCAACTTTCTGACTCCTTTTCATAGATAAATTCCGCCTGTTTGTCGATTTTTAAGGATAAATAAGACAATGCTATTAAACCTAACCCCTAACTTTGCATCTCATTTAACGTGCGGCTAAGCATAGGTAAGCTAATCATCTCCTGTCTGCCGTACGATTTTTTGTGTCTGCACAGCAGCAGATGTATAAACTCCTCTGCAGGCATGGCGCAAATATCCTAATTCGCGTATAAAACTAAACAACATATCCTATCTTATGAAAAGATTCTTCTTGTTATCCATCCTCTCGTTTGTAATGGCGGTAGGGGCGATGGCACAGCACTTCGTGGTGACGGGTACGGCCGTTGACACCAAGTCGCAAAACCCCGTCGACTTTGCTACTGTGGCTCTTCTCCGTGCCGACAGTACAGCCGTTATGGCTACCAATACCGACGAGAACGGACAGTTCACCTTGCGCCCCAAAGAAGCCGGACGCTACATCGTAAAACTCTCATACGTGGGTCTTAAGCCCGTCACAAAGCGTGTAGAACTCACCGCCGAGACCGACTCCGTTGATCTCGGTCGGTTGCTCATGCAGGGCAACGACAAGGTGCTCGGCACGGCTACCGTCACGGCTACGGCATCGCGTGTGGAGCAAAAGGGCGATACCACCATGTTTAGCGCCTCGGCTTATCGCGTGCCTTCGGGATCTACGCTCGAGGCACTGGTGAAGCAACTTCCCGGTGTGGAGGTGGGCGACGATGGTAGTATCAAGTGGAACGGAAAGTCGGTATCCGAGTTCCTTATCAATGGTAAGGACTTCTTCAAGGGCGATACAAAGACTGCTATGAAGAATCTTCCCACCGAACTCGTAAGCAAGATTAAGGCCTACGACAAGAAGAGCGACTATACGGAGCAGACTGGCATCGACGATGGCGAAGAGACCACCGTGCTCGACATCTCCACCAAGCGAGAACTCAACGAGTCCTGGGTGAGCAATCTCGACGTGGCTTATGGTAACCACGATCGCTATTCTGCTCGCTTCTTCGGAACGCGCTTTACCGATCGCACTCGTATCACGACGTTCGGCTCAATGAATAATACCAACGACATGGGCTTCGGTGGTCCGCGTGGCTTCGGAGGAGGCGGTTCAGGCCTTACTGCTAAAAAGACGGCAGGTATGGACTTCTCCTGGGAAAACGATAAAAAAGAACGTGAGGCGGGCCACTTAGAGCTGGGAGGTTTTGCGCTCTACAGCCATAGCAACAACGATGCTGTGACCACCTCCAACTCCGAGATGTTCCTCAACTCTGGTTCTACAAGTTCCTTTTCTAATAGCTTCTCCAAGAGCGCTTCGCACAGCACAAGCGTGATGACGCGCTTCAGCCTTGAGTGGAGTCCCGACTCGATGACAAGTCTCAAATTCCAACCGAGCTATAATTATTCCGAGTCGAAGAATGACGGAACTTCACTCTCTGCCACCTTCAACGACAATCCCTACGACCTCAGCGGCATGGTAAGCCCGCTCGACAGCATTTTTGCTCAGAATGCAAAGGAGCGCAATCCGGAGCTTTATGCCATGATGGTCAATACCAACCAGCGCTGGTCGTTGGGCGATAGTAAGCAACACCAGGTAAGCGGTAAACTCAACGTGGTGCGCCGACTCTCATCCAACGGACGTAACATCTCTTTGCAAGTAAACGGAGGCTACAGCAAGAGCGAGAGCCACTCTTTCTCCATCTCCGATATTAATTATAACAACAATGGGGCTGCAGCAGGTAGCGATGGCTCTACGGGCAGCTCTTCAGCTACTGCCAATAAGAACTTCAAAAATCAATACAGCACTACGCCTGGCAAGAGCTACAACTACAGCGCACGTCTTGGTTACGTAGAGCCATTAGGCAAGAATTGGTTTGCCGAAGTGCGTTATCAGTACAGCTATAAGTACTCTCAGAGCAATCGCTCACGTTTCAACCTCGATTCGCTCTCTTACAAAGGTCAGAGCTATTTCGACGATTACGGCGAACAACTCTCCGACTACGACTTAAGTTTTGGCAGCACCAACTATCCCACGATTGGTTCTCTGCCCACCACAGATCAAGTGCTCAACTATGTGCGCGATCTCAACAACTCGCAGTACGCTACCTATAAATATAGCAACCACACGGCTACCGTAGGCATTCGTTACAACTCTTCTACGATTCGCTTCAATGCCGGCGTCGACTTCAATCCAGAGCACACTACGATGCACTACAATCGTCCCTCGCAGGTCGATACAGTCGTTACGCGCAATGTGTTCAACGTATCACCGCAGATACGCTTCCGCTATAGCTTCTCTAAGACCAATCGCCTCGACATCCGCTATCGTGGTTCCTCTTCTCAGCCCTCTATGACCGACCTCCTCGCAGTGGTCGACGACTCCAACCCGCTCAGCATCACAATGGGTAATCCTGGACTGAAGCCCTCATGGAGCAATACGCTTCGTATCAACTATAATGGCTACAATCCTACAAAGCAGCAGGGCATGATGCTTGGTATTGATGCTACCCAGACGCGCAACTCCATCTCCAACCGCATGGTGTATGACGCTCAGACGGGTGTGAGCTACTTCCGTCCTGAAAACATTAACGGCAACTGGAACGGCCGTGGCATGTTTATGTTCAACTCAGCTCTCGGTAAAGATAAACTTTTCAACATTAATACGTTCACCAGCTTGAGCTATCAGAATGCTCTGGGCTACGTCAGCACCAAGCCT
Source organism: uncultured Prevotella sp. (assembly GCA_937898715.1). Lineage (GTDB taxonomy): Bacteria > Bacteroidota > Bacteroidia > Bacteroidales > Bacteroidaceae > Alloprevotella. The sequence continues at coordinate 6,586 of CALEKA010000114.1, read as the reverse complement.
GCAGATCTCAACCTCGGCACCATCAACGATCGCACCTACAATGCTTATAGCCAGGTGTTTGCTTTGGCTTCTTCTGAGAAGAACACGACGAAGACCGTCGGCGTTGACGAGAATCTGAATATCTCGTATCGCCAGACGTGGTTTGACGTAGGCTTGATCGGCAAACTCAATTATCAGCATGCGCGTGCCTCCGTTCAGCAGAATGCTAATATGGACACGTGGAACTTTGCTTACGGAGCTAATGCCAACTTCAACTTCAACTTCGGACTGAGCATCTCTACCGACATTCGCATGAACTCTCGTCGTGGTTACACCGATGCCTCGATGAACACCAACGAACTCCTTTGGAACGCTCAGATTGCGCAGTCGTTCCTCAAGAACAAGGCTGCTACGCTGAGCATACAGTTCTACGACATCCTCAAGCAGCAGAGCAACGTGAGCCGTATGATTAGCGCGACGCAACGCACTGACTCATGGAACAATGCCATCAACTCCTACTTTATGGTCCACTTCATCTATAAGCTCAACATCTTCCCAGGTGGAAGCAAGAAGGGCGATGATAAGGGCGACCGTCCTGGACCTCCCGATATGCGCGGCCCCGGCGGTATGCCTATGCGAGGCATGCCTATGGGCGGACCGGGAATGAGACCTTAAGGAGTTTGGAGTTTTAAGGTTATGAGGTTATAAAGTTACCTTGCACTATTTTTAAAACAAATAAAGACAATGCCGACGTGTTCTATGCGTCGGCATTGTCTTTATTTTAGAGTTATCGGAATATAGAGGTCTATTATGGGTGATCCGTACAAGGTAACTTTATAACCTCATAACCTCAAAACTCCAAACGGAGCGAAGCGACCTTATAACCTCATAACCTCAAAACTCCAAACGGAGCGAAGCGACCTTATAACCTCATAACCTCAAAACTCCAAACGGAGCGAAGCGACCTTATAATCTCATAACCTTAAAACTCCAAACGGAGCGAAGCGACCTTATAACCTCATAACCTCCATCCTTCAAACGGAGCGAAGCGAGCTTACTCCACCACGAATCGTATTGTGTCGCCGTGGTTAGTTCCTACTCCGTTGGTGGCGAAGGCTACGGCATAGTATTCGCCACGGCCCAAGGAGTCGGTGTAGGCGCTAAAGGTGGTTGAGGCTTCGGGGGCGATGGCTTTCAAGTGAAGCGTATCGTTGCCATAGTCGAAGCCGCACTGACGGAGCGTGCTGTTGGGCGAAGCCGAGACGAAACCCGTGAGCATCACGGAGTCGGCCTCCTGCGTAGCTGTGCCCGTCTCTACGGTAGGGGCGAAAGGCTGTTCTCCGCTGCGGTCTTCGCCGCATGAGGCGAGAGCACTGCAGAGAGTAAGGAGAAAGAATGAAGGTATGAAGAGTCTGTTCATAATAGATGTCGTGAATTAAAGTAGTGTGATGCGGAGAACCATCTTCGTGTTCGAAGTGATGCGCATGCGTTCATCCGTCCTTTCGCCTGCGAGCCATACGGGACCAACGTCGTCGGTCAGTAGGAGCGCCAATGCCTTCTCGATGCGCGAACGATGTTGGTTGGTCAGGAAGTCGCTGATGAGCTGCGTGCCCTTCATGCCGAATGGGCGGAAGCGTTCTCCTTCATGGGGCGTACGCACGTGGAGAGGGCCTTGCAATAGGTCAGCATCTATCAGTGCCACATGGCGTGCGGCCTTTAGTGATTGCACTTCGGAGCGCTGCAATAGTTCAAGCGTGAGGTGCGCTTTGCCACATATTAAAGTATGCTGTTTGCCATCGCGCACTTCGTCAAGGCTCATCACCACCTCTTGTCCTAATGCTTGCGGTCGTGGTCCGAAGATGAGGCGGTCGGTGCTTCGCGTGACGATGCCCTCTGCAGTTTCTACATATCCGCCTATGCCCATCTTCGTCACGTCGGGTAGTTGCTGATTGGAGAAGCCATAGGGCGAAAGCCATTCGTAGAGCAGTGTGTCGCGCCAGGGAGAGTCCATCACTCGCTGCCATGGAGCCGATTGAAATGTCTGTCCCATCAAGTGCTCCTCGCGGAGCTCGCATTGGATGGAGGCTTGCTCTACTCCCATGCGATACAGAGCATAAGCTTCGGTGAGGCGTTGGGCAGTAAGGTTGATACTTTGTGCTGCGCAAGGATTGATTTGACTCAAGCGGGGAATCACTTCGTGGCGCAAGAGGTTGCGTTGGTAGTGCGTATCGGCATTGGTGCTATCGGTCACGTAAGTCTCTTCCTTCTCCTTGAGAAAGGAGAGAATCTGCGTTTTGGTCCAGTTGAGCAGCGGGCGGTAGATCAGAAAGCCCTGCTTACGGCTCTCAATCTGCATGCCCGTGAGCCCGAGGAGTCCGCATCCGCGCGCGAGGTTGAGCAGGAGCGTTTCGGCATTGTCCTCACAATGATGGCCCACGGCTACACCAGCCAACTGTTCTTGACAGATAAGCCTTGCAAACCATTCGTAGCGCAGACGGCGCGCCACCATCTCTACGCTCTCGCCAGAAGCCTGCACATTGCTTATCGTATCGAAGGCTTTGACGAAGAGTTTTACTCCCCGTCGTTGGCAGAGATTGCGCACGAAGGCTTCGTCGCGATTGCTCTCTTCGCCGCGCAAGTGGAAGTTGCAGTGAGCTGCTGCCCCCACCATGTCGCGCTCAAGCAACCATAGAAGCAGTGCCACAGAGTCTGCTCCGCCCGATAGAGCTACGAGATACTTCTGCATATCAGTAAGCCACCTCCACTTTTATGCCCGCCTCAGTGACAAGGCGTGCTATGCGATCGAGTTCTTCGTGCGAAGCCTTACGCAGATCGGGGTCGGGCGTTTCGCGATCGATGGTGTAGACCATCACCTGCTGGGGATGGATACGTTTCACGGCTTCGAGCCAGGGCAACACGTACTGGTCGCCCGTATTGTCCACGCTCTTGCCCTCGCTCATGCCCTTCATGAAGAGAGACTGCACGATTACGTGTCCGTCGAACGAGGCGAGCGCTTCGATAATGCGCTCCACGTCGTAGGCTCCCGTGGGGCGGTCCACACGCTGGATGTAGTCAGGGTCTATGGTGTCGAGCTTCAGTATGTTATTGTCCACGCGCATGAGTGCGGCATGCACTTCGGGACGAATTGCCATGGTGGAGTTGCTCAGAACGCTCACTTTGGCTTTGGGAAAGTATTGATTGCGCAAGCGAATCGTATCGTCTATGATAGCGGCGAAGTCGGGGTGAGCAGTCGGTTCACCATTGCCAGCAAATGTCAGCACGTCGGGCTGAGGCCCCTCGGCTTTCATCCGTTGAAGTTGGGCTTCGAGTGCTTCGCATACTTCCTCGCGTGTGGGTCGCGGCAGGTGAGGATGGTGGTCTTTATTAAATCCGCATTCGCAATAAACGCAGTCGAATGTACACACTTTGCCATCTTTAGGCATGAGGTTGATGCCTAATGAAACGCCGAGTCGGCGGCTGTGTATTGGGCCGAAGATGGGCGAGGGGTATACGATGCCCTTGTGTTCTCGGTTTTCAGGATAACCATTCATATCTTGTTAGTCTTTAGTCTTTGCTTGTAAGAAGTCGGCATGCAGTCTCGATGATTGTATCTACCGATCGCTGATAGTCTTCCGAGGTGATGTCTACTTTCACATCGGGATCGATGCCCATTTCTGTAGGTTCACCATTGCGGTCGTACATGGGGCAGGCAGAGAAGCGTATGCTCCACCCATTGGGCAGTTCGGCGCTGAAGGGCATACCCGCTCCGCCTCCCGTGCGGTCGCCCACGATGGTGACCTGTGGAAGTCCTTTTACGTACATCACAAATGAGTTGGCAGCGCTGTAGGTGCGCCGATTGGTAAGAATCGCTACGGGCTTCTGCCAGCGTAGTCCCGTGAAGGGCTTTATGCGGATGGGCTCTCGGGCAGAGAAATCGTCGTGTCCGATGCCCGATTTGTGGCACATATAGCCAGCGGTCTGCTCCTCGTTGATAAAGCACGAAGCCAGTTTCTCGGCAGCGGTGAGCATTCCGCCCCCATTGCTCCTGACGTCGATGATCAGTGCCGAGCAAGTAGCAAGGTAGCGAAGCATCTCCTGCAGGTTGCCATCGCCAAAGTTGCTCTCGAAGGAGGCGCAGCGCACGTAGCCCACGTTGTCGGAGAGCACGCGGTATTTTAGTCCCGATGCTTGCTGATATTCCTCACTGCGTCCCAAGTAGCGGCGTTGCAAGGAGTCGCTAAAGTTCATGGGGAAGTTGTCAAACCATGCGCCATAGCGCGATATGTCGTGAGCTGCTGAGAGGTTGACGTGTCCATCGCGTAGCTCATAAGTCATCTTTGATAATACTTCGAATAGCTGACGGTTCGTCATCGAAGTGCTCACCATGGGGCTATACCGTTGGTACACCTCATTCCAGTCGAGCCCATACGCTTCGTGCTTATAGCTGAAGAAGCAGTAGTGTTCGTCGAGCGTGCGCCAGAGCGACTCAAAGTTGCCTCGTTGCGTATTTTCGGGCACGTCTTCTGTGACGCACGAAGCGGCCATGCCCCACCAGAGCAAGAGCATGAGCAGAGGAAGTAATCGTTTCATAAGCGTCGGAGTTGTCGGGTATAACCTATGATGAATGTGTTGCGCCAAGCATGGCGCTTCAGCCCGCCGAGTTTAGACTGACGCACATCGGAGAGCCATCCCAGCGTAAGTCGAGTGCGCTTCACGGGAAGCGTCACCGTGGCTTGCATGCGGGCAGAGGGACAGTTGCCAGGATGTGTCAGGTGGATGATGCCGTGGGAGTGGCCCAGGGAGAATATCTCGTAGTACGACTGTCCATATTCGGGCGAGAACTGCATGCCCAGTGCCTGTCCGTCGAGTTGCAGACGCGCCGATGCCTTTTGGCCGAAAAACTTAAAAGCATACTCTGCGCGTGCAGAGGCTTGGAGGTCAGTGCCCAGTCGGGCTTGAGCGGGATTGTTGGAGTTGCGTGTGTTGTAAGTGAAGCCTCCCGATCCCTCTATCATGCCACCGAGTGATAGGCGCCAATGCGTGCCCACATCCCAGTGGTAGAGCCATCCGCCAGCGGCAGAGAGTTCGGCATCGATATCCTTGCCGTCGTCGGTAGGCGAGTGGAGATAAGCCCCTTGTCCGGTATAGATGGCCTGTACGGTCACGTGTCCATGTCCCCAGCGAGCCTGTCGTTCCGTCTGATGGAATAGGGTGAAATTCGTGCCCGTATAGGTCAGTGGCGACAGGTAGGTGTCGAGCACGCTGCCTCTTCCCACGCCCCATGCCCAGGTGCGGATGGTCTCCTTGGTCGTCTGTGCATGGAGGGTGAGGGCGGATAGGAGGAGTATTATATATAATAAGGTGTAGCGCATGCGGAGGGGGAAAGGGATGGTATTGTGGATTACGCATTGGTTCTGTGGGCGACGCGTCTCGCGTCGGCATGATTGCTTAGATAGTGTGTTACTCACTAATTTTATGCCGCGAGACGCGTCGCCCACAGAACTGTATGAAAGAGAGATTAAGCAATTCTGCTGCAAGAATGTATTACTTATTACTTTTTACTTATTACTTGAATTCAGCAAGAATGTATTACTTATTACTTCTCACTTTTTGTCTTTCTTCAGCCCCTTATACAGCAGGAATGCCACCACGACGATGGCGAGTGCGAGAATCACGTAGCCAATCTCGTGGCTGTAGTGAGCAGCTTTGTCGGCAATCTCTTGGGTAGTTCCTGCGGGCATCTGTGTGTAGATCACGTAGCCTATGAATGCCAGCACGGAGTTCCAAATGCCTGCACCAAGCGTGGTGAAGAGCAAGAATTTATCCAATCGCATGCCAGCCAGTCCGGCGGGAATGCTGATGAGCTGACGCACAGCGGGCACCAGTCGTCCGAAGAAGGTGGACGATGCACCATGCTCGCGGAAGAACTCCTCGGCGTGCTCCACCTTCTTGCGGTCGATCAGGCACATATGGCCTATCCGACTATCGGCAAATCGGTATACGATGGGGCGGCCGAGCCAGCGAGCGAGGAAATAGTTGATCAAAGCACCGAGATCGGCACCCAAGGTGGCAATGACGACGACGAGCACAATGTTGAGCGTGCTGTCCGACGTAAGTGAAAGGTATGCCGCGGGGGGTACGACCACTTCCGAAGGGAAGGGAATAAACGAACTCTCTATGGCCATAAATACGAGTATCCACCAATAGTTGAGGTGGGTCAGTGCGAATGTAATCAATGCTTGCATTGCTTGTAAAGTTTTTTGCTGTGGCGGGCGGCCCGTTGCTGCCCATGGTAAATAGTAGCCTCAATGCTCATTTCGTCATTATCGCGGAGCGTTTCATCGTTGTCATGAAGCATGAGGGAGTATCAGTGTGCAAAGGTTGCTATTTTTTTGCTAATAACCAATTTTTTGTGCTCTTTTCGCCGATTTGCGTTCACATGGTAGAATGAAAATCATCTATTAGTAGGGGTAAAAATAGTCCTTTGTAATGCCGTTGTTAAAACCATCGTGTTTCCGTCTGAGAATGAGCACTAAACCATTTGCAGACTTTCTCAGGGCAGACGCATCAAAATGCGTTCGTCTGTAAAAGCCTAGTCAAGTAGTCC
>CALEKA010000113.1 GCA_937898715.1 uncultured Prevotella sp. | reverse complement strand
ATATAACATGTTAACAGACGTGTTAAATGTTCTCGGATTTGATGCGTCTGCCCTGCAGACTTTCTTTCTTTCATCGTACACCGGGCGGTGGCAATGCTGCCACTGGGCGGTGGCAGACGGCTCGTTGCTCATCTGCAGATGGGAGAACGTACAGGTCGAAACGGCTGCACGAAGGTGCTTGGACGGGGGAAAGAGGGGGAAACTCATCGAATAGAAAGACAAGGAGTCATGAGACTAAAGTGGTTTCATCACCACAATACCCCAGAATTCAAGCTAAAGCGAAGCACGTTATTAAGTATTATTCAGATAAATTGCGTACCTTTGCATAAGATTAGCTACGGTTCGGCAATCTGAAAGCAAGCTTTCATTGCTCTCACCTTGCATAACCTTTGCACCTAAATTTCAAAATCAATCCACAAAACGTTAATGAATCATTCAGTATTCGCACCTCGCTTGTTCAGCGAACTGCGACATTACAACAAGGAGAAGTTGGCGGCCGACCTCATGGCAGGACTCATCGTCGGTATCGTAGCACTTCCCCTTGCTATTGCATTTGGTATTGCGTCGGGCGTTTCGCCCTCGCAGGGTATACTTACAGCCATCATCGGCGGCTTCATTGTCAGCGCTTTGGGCGGAAGCCGTGTGCAGATAGGTGGCCCTACGGGTGCCTTTATCGTGATAATCTATGGCATCGTGAGCAATCCGCAGCTTGGGCTTTCGGGCCTCATGATTGCTACGATGCTGGCAGGTATCTTCCTCATCGTATTGGGCGTATGCCGATTGGGCACGATTATCAAGTTTATACCTTATCCCATCGTCGTAGGCTTTACGAGCGGTATTGCCGTGACCATATTTACTACCCAGATCAAGGACCTCTTCGGACTCCAGACAGGTAAGCTCCCCGGCGACTTCCTCTCGAAGTGGGGCATCTATTTCCAACACTTCGATACGATCGACTGGATGACCACGCTCATCGGTCTGCTCAGCATCGTGGTCATTGCCCTCACCCCGAAGGTGAGCAAGAAGATACCTGGATCGCTCGTAGCCATCGTCTTGATGACCATCGGCGTATACTTCCTCAATGCTCATACCGCCTACCACGTGACCACCATTGGCGACCAGTTTGGTGAGATCAAGGCTGCCATCCCCGACTTGCAGGTGCCCAACCTCAGCTGGGAGAACGTGAAGAGCCTCTTCCCCACAGCCATGGTCATTGCCGTGCTCGGCGCTATAGAGTCGTTGCTCTCAGCCACCGTGGCAGATGGTGTGTGTGGTGATCATCACAACTCCAACCAGGAACTTATCGGTCAGGGTGTGGCCAACCTCTGCACCCCCCTCTTCGGCGGTATACCCTGTACGGGAGCCATTGCCCGTACTATGACCAATATCAACAATGGCGGTCGCACTCCCGTGGCAGGCATCGTGCATGCCTTGGTGCTGCTTGTGATCTTCCTCGTGCTCATGCCCTTGGCAGCCTACATCCCCATGTCGTGCTTGGCAGGTGTGCTCATCATTGTCTCTTACAACATGAGCGGCTGGCGCACTTTCGCGCAGCTGATGAAGAATCCTAAGAGCGACGTCATCGTGCTGCTCATCACGTTCTTCCTCACCGTCATCTTCGACCTCACCGTAGCCATCGAGGTGGGCTTGCTCATCGCCTGCTTGCTCTTCATGAAGCGTATGGCAGAGACCACACAGATTAAGGTGATAGCCGACGAGATCGACCCCAACGACGAGACCGATGCCGAGGTGCACGAAGAGCACCTTATCATCCCCAAGGGAGTAGAAGTATACGAGATCAATGGTCCTTACTTCTTCGGTATCGCCAATAAGTTTGAAGAACTAATGGCTGCCATGGACGACCATCCCAAGGTGCGCGTGATCCGTATGCGTCGTGTCCCATTCATCGACTCCACGGGTATTCACAACTTGCAAAACCTCTGCGAGATGAGCCATCGCGAGGGCACACACATAGTGCTCTCTGGAGTAACTCCCAACGTCTATAATGTGCTTGAGCACAACGGCTTCTGCCACCTCTTGGGCAAGGACCACATCTGCCCCAATATCAACGTAGCGCTCGACAGAGCGGCTGCTATTATGAAGAGAAAGATAGACTAAGGAAAATGGGAGAAAAGCAGCCATCGTTGCTACCTCCTGTGTGTTTACAATAAAACCGACGCGAGACGCGTCGCCCACAGAAAGGGTTGGAAAGCCTCTATTTAGAAAACTTCTATCCATGTCTGTGGGCGACGCGTCTCGCGTCGGCGTCTGTCACAGTCAAGAACTGGTTGCTTGGTGTCTTTGTGAAACATTAGTACATCATTCCCCTCAGCTGCGAGAGCGCCAACTGAGCATCGCGCTCCGCCTCGAGCTGAGCTGTGCGGGCGGAGTAGTAGAAGGAAACTTCGAGCAGATAGTCGAGCAAAGAGATCTGACCAAGCTCCAAGCTGCGGCGAAGCAAGCGGTCGTTGCTTGTGAGCGAGAGTTCCTCTTGCAGTTCGTCGGCTGTGCGTTGGAGCGCTTGCGCTTGGGCATACTGCTGACGAATGGCTTGTGAGAGCTGTTGCTGCGCATCAGCGAGAGAGAGTTCGTTGGCCACCGTTTGCATCTGAGCTTGCCGCACGCGCTGACGAGCGTTGCCCCAAAGCGGAAGCGTGAAGCCCACGGACAGACCGCTATAGTTGTTCTGACGAATGTATTCCCCTTGGAAGCCCACCGTGAGTTGAGGCAGTGCCTCTGCTCGTGCCACACGCTCTTGTGCTCGGCTCTGCACGATGGCTGCTTGGGCAGCAGCCACCGCGGGCGAAGAAAGCTGTGCCACTTGCAACAGACTGTCCATCGGGGGGAGCGACTGCGCTGAAGATGGATAGTTCGCAGAAGAGAAGTCGAGCGGTTTGCCACCATTAAGCGCCTGAAGCGCAAGTTGCGCTTGTATGCGTTCGCTCTCAGCACGTGCCAACTCCGCTTGACTCATCGAGGCATTGAGGCGCACCTTATTATATTCAAGCTGAGAGATGTCGCCACGTTGGAACTTCTCGGCATAAAGCTTTAGCATATCGCGGGCTATGCTGTCGCGAAGCGTAAGTTCGCTGCAGAGCCGATTGCTATAGACCACTGATGTCAGTGCGCGATCGGCATCTGCCAGTACGCGCTGCAGTGCCGAGCGATATGTCTGCAAGGCCACTTGGTTGTCGGCTTCCGCCAGTGCGCGCTTCCGCCCGAGGATGACGCTCCAGTCAAGTGTCTGCGTGAGCGAAACGTTCGTACGATTGGGTATACCCTTGGGCGATCCAAAGAGATAAGCCACTTCGGCTTCGGGGTCGGGCAGACGGAGGGCAGCGCCGTTGGCTGCCTGCTGAGCTTGAAGCTGAGATCGATACGCCTGTATCTGCACGTTGTTGCTCGCAATCTCCTCCAGAGAGTTCTGCCATGCTGAGAAGTCAGTAGCGTCGGATGAAGCATTCTGTGCATAAGTAGAAAGCGGTGCGAGAGCAAGTATGATAGAGAGAAAAATCCAAAAATATTTCATGCGGAGGGAGATGTTTGAGGAGTAGACTTCTTAGATAGTTTGAGCGGAGCCATAATGGGCACGATGAAGAGGTTGAGCAGGGTGCTTGTGAGCAGTCCGCCCAGCATCACCTGTGCCATCGGACTCTGAATCTCGTTGCCCGGAAGTTCGCTCCCAAGCGCCAAGGGAATCAGCGCGAGGGCAGAACAGAGCGCCGTCATGAGAATGGGCAGCAAGCGATCGAGCGATCCACGCATGATAACCTCACGTCGGCTGAGTCCGCGACGCGCCAACTCATTGTAGCGATCGACGAGGAGCATACCACCACGTGTGGCCATGCCGAAGAGCGAGATAAAGCCGATGATGGCGGGAATGCTGACGACTCCACTCGTCAGCACGAGCGAGAGCACACCGCCGATAAGCGCCAATGGGAGATTGAGCAAGACCACGACCGACTGTTTCCATGAGCGAAACTGCAGGTAGAGCAAGAGAAGTATCACCACGATGCTCACTACGCTGAGCCCCAGCAACATGCGCGAGGCAGCCGCTTCGCTCTCAAACTGTCCGCCGTACTCCACGTGGTAGCCTTCGGGCAGGGTGATACGCTCTTCGATAGCCCGACGCATATCGTTGACTACAGAGCGCATGTCCCGCCCTTCGGCATTGGCAGAGACCACGAGCTTGCGCTGCGCGTTCTCGCGGCTGATGGTGTTAGGTCCTGCGGTCGAGATGATGTCGGCCACGTCGGAGAGGGGAATCTGAGAGCCCGATGCGGTGGTGATGAGCAGAGAGCGCAGACGCTCGATAGTCTGAAGGTCATCGTCAGCCATGCGCACAGTGAGGTCAAACGTTCGGCTTCCGTCCTGCACCTGACTCACTACATCGCCTCCGATAGCAGCATTGACATATTCCGAAAATTCGGGAAGCGTGATGCCATGGCGAGCGAGCAACGTGCGGCGCGGGCGAATGACGAGCTGCGGGCGTTCCACTTGTTGCTCCACATTGAGATCCCTCACGCCATCAATCCCTTGCGTGACTTGCTTAATCTGAAGTCCGAGGCTATGAAGCGTGCTCAGGTCGGGACCAAACACCTTGATGGCAATGCCCGCCTTCGTGCCCGAGAGCATGGCATCGATGCGGTGACTGATAGGTTGGCCTATCTCTACGTTGGCACCTGGAAGTGTAGACAGCCGCCTGCGAATGTCGGAGAGCACCTCCGATTTCTTGCGATCTTTCAGTACAAAGGGCACCTCCATCTCGCTGGTGTTGACGCCCAGAGCATGCTCATCGAGTTCGGCACGCCCCGTCTTGCGAGCTACTGCCTGCACCTCGGGTACCTGCAAAAGGAGTTTCTCTGCCTGCTGACCTATGCGGTCGCTCTCTGTGAGCGATACGCCAGGCAGCGTGCTGACGTTGATCGTAAACGATCCCTCATTGAAGGGAGGCAGGAAGGAACGACCGAGGGTGAAGAAAAGGCAGAGCGTGACGATGACCAGCATGCCCGTTGCTCCCAATATCCAGCGCGACGGACGCCCCAAAGCATACGCCAAGGCTCTTTCGTACATGAGCTTAAGACGGCGCACCCAACGTGGTTCGTCGTGGCGCGTATGAGTGGACTTCTCACTTGCGGTATCCAAAAGATCCTTGTGAGTAGTATTCTTATTTGCGGTATCCACAAGATCTTGCGGATCCTTGAGCAGGTAAGAGCAGAGCACGGGGGTGAGCGTGAGCGCTACGAGCGTGGAAGCAAAGAGCGAGATGATAAAGCTGATGCCGAGCGGAAGGAGCATGCGACCCTCAAGGCCCGAAAGGAAGAATAGGGGAATGAAACTCACTACGATGATGAGCGTAGAGTTGAGAATCGGCATACGCACTTCGCCTGAAGCATGGAAGATGACGTCCATCTTCTTTCTGCGCTCCGCCTTGGGCAGACGAGCGTTGAGGCGAAGACGCTTAAAGACATTTTCCACATCGACTATGGCATCGTCGACCAGCGAACCAATGGCAATCGCCATACCGCCTATGCTCATCGTGTTGATGGTAAGCCCCATCGCCTTCAGCACAAGCATCGTGACAAGCAGCGATAGGGGAATGGTGACGAGCGAGATGAGCGTGGTGCGCGCATTCATCAAGAAGATAAAGAGAATGAGCACGACGAAGATACCGCCCTCGATGAGCGACTTCTGAATGTTGGATATGGAAGAGTCGATAAAGTCCTGCTGACGGTACAGGTGCGTGTTGAGCTTTACGTCGGGCGGGAGAGAGGCTTTGAGCGAAGCAATGGCTGTATCGAGCTGTTCGGTCAGTTCGAGCGTGCTCGTAGAGGGTTGCTTCGTCACGGTGAGCAGTACGCCTTGATGGCCCGAGATAGAGGCAAGTCCCATCTTCGGACTCTTAGCCCCCATCTTAATGTCTGCCACATCTGCCAAGACAATAGGCTGTCCGGAAGTCGAGGACTTGATAACAGCTTGTCCCATCTGCTCGGTGCTTGTGGTGGCAAGTACGCCGCGCACGATGTACTCGTTGCCATACTCATAATGCACACTGCCAGAAGCGTTGCGCGTCATCTGACGGGTAGCATTCATCACCTCAGAGAGGCTCACGCCGTAGTGGCGCATGCGTTCGGGATGAAGGCGAATCTGATATTCCATGAGGTCGCCCCCCATCACCGTTACTTGGGCCACACCGCCCGTGGAGAGCAGCCGCGGACGGATGGTCCAATCTGCCAGTGTGCGCAGCGAACCGAGCGAAGTGGTATCGGCAGTGAGGCCGATAAACATTACCTCGCCCATAATGCTTGATTGCGGACCCAGGGTGGGCTGACCCACACCATCGGGTAGCGCATCGCCTATGGTGGCGAGCTTCTCGGATACAATCTGGCGATCGCGATAGATATCGGTGCCCCAGTTGAATTCTATCCATACTACGGAGAAACCCGTGGTAGACGACGAACGTACGCGGCGCACATCGGTAGCACCATTGACTGCCGTCTCGATGGGAAAGGTGACGAGACGTTCCACCTCTTCCGACGCCATGCCCTTGGCCTCTGTCATGACTACGACGGTGGGCGCATTGAGATCGGGGAAGACGTCTACCTCCATCTTCTTAGCCGTCCAGCACCCGATGACAATCAGCAGAATGCTGAAAAACAAGATGATGGGCCGGTTGCGAAGAGAAAATGATATGATCTTGTTGAGCATCTATTCAAGTATTAAGTATTAAGTATAAAGTATAAAGTATTAAGTAATACAATCAGGTTGGAGCTTACTTTATAACCTCATAACCTAAAAACTCCAAACTCCAACCTTATAACCTCATAACCTTAAAACTCCAAACATATGATTAGTGTGAATGTCCCTCAGGCACAGCAGTGGCATTGGCAGCAAGGCGTACAAGCGTGGCACCTCGTGTGACAACTTTATCGCCAGGACGAAGGCCCGAACGAATCTCGGTGCGCAACCCGTCGGAACTACCCAGTGTGACTTCTACTCTGCGATAAGAGTCGGCATGATGCTGCACGTAGACGAAGTAGATGCCTTGCGACTCCGTGATGGCTTCGGAAGGTATGGCCAATACGCCGTGGCGCACACTGCCTTGAAGGAATACCTGTGCAAAACTGCCCGATACGATGCTCCCTTGGTTATTAAACTCAAAGATTACGGGCACAAAGGCATCGCCCGTACTCGATGCTCTGCCTTTTGAAACTAAGCGCCCGCCCAGTTGAGAGAGACTGTATACGTTGTCGCTTTCATCGTACGCCATGCGGAAGTTGGCTGTGGAGATGCGCGGAAGCATGCCGAAGTAGCGTTCAGGCACGTCGGCACGTAGTTGCACGCGTTTGCTCTGCGTCACAAGGGCAAGAGCCTGCCCAGCCGAAACGTAGTCGCCAGGACGGACCAAGAGCGTTTTCAGATACCCACCAATAGGAGCCGAGATGCTTCGGCTCTGCGCAGCATTGCCAAGGCTTTGCGCTGTAGCTACGGCGGCCTCATAGCGCTGGCGCGCTTCTTCCAATTCGCGTTGCGAGATAATCTTCTCTGCTGATAGCTTCTCAGCTCTGTCGAGCGCCAAGCGGGCTGCTTTAGCCTCGCTTTGAGCCACGGCAGCGGGGTTGCCATCCGCCATCGGCTTGCCATTGACTACAAAGAGTGCTTGGCCCGCGCTCACGGCCTGTCCCTCCGTGAGGGCGCTACCAGCGAAGCGCGCAATGCCCGCCATGGTGGCGGTGACCGTGGCCTCAGCACCAGAAGCGGGAAGAACTTGCCCGCTCACTTCGATGACTTCAGAAAAATCTGTGGGCTGTAGCGTAGTGACCTCTACGCCCGCTGCATGGGCTTGCTCTGCTGAAAACTCAATTTCGTCGGCAGCGTGCTGATGATCCTCTGCAGAGACTGCTGCCTGCTCATCGCCTTCGTGATCATGATCATGACTTTCGTGGCTCTTGCTGCATGCGCTAAAGAGCATAACTGCGAGTGCGGTTATGCTAAGTAATGTATGATGTAAATGCATGAAAAAAGGTGTGGATAAGTTGTAAAGTAAATTGTATAAAAGAAAAACTTATCCACGAGCGGGCGGACCGCGCCGACTCATTTGCTTGCTCGAGGGATGAGCAAGCGGGGTGGGAGAGGGTAGGCAATATGCCGCACGCTCTCCTATATATATAATAGGTGTGTTCGCTTGTTCCCAAAAATCGCAAGGGAGAAACCCGCCGTCTGTCCCGCCCATGGCCTTACGCACAATGGAAAGGTGGGTGGACACCGACTGCTGGTAGCAAGGATGGCTGTCGGCGGAGTGATGGCCGTGATGTGCTGTGTGCTCATCGTTGACTTGCCCATCGCTATGACAAATCTCTGTGACCCAACAAGCAGCCCCGCCATCGTGGTGATGGTGGGGAAAGAGCGATAGCAAGAGCACCAGCACGATGCCTATCGACGCAAGGTATGCAGAGCGCGAGATTTTCACAATGCAAAGGTAAGAAAAGCCTCGTGCAATTAGGTTGCAAAAACAATAAATGTGATAAAAATGCTTGAAATATAGCAGAATGTCGTACTTTTGCATGTGAATGTGGCACGATTGTAAACGATGAAAACTTCGTTACGCCTGTGCTAACGAGATCTTGCATAACAACAAACACTATACATCAACTACACATTTATGAAAAAGTTTTTCATGCTTTGCGCAGCTCTTGTGATGAGCTTCGCAACAGCCCATGCCGACGAGGGTATGTGGCTCTTGAAGCTGATGAAGCAGCAACATCTTGCGGACTCGCTCCGCAAGGCTGGCCTTCAGCTTCCGCCCGAAGCGCTCTACAGCGAGACCGCTCCCTCACTGCGCGAATGCATTGGTATCTTTGGAGGCGGTTGCACCGGTGAGGTGGTAAGCCCCGAAGGCTTGGTATTGACCAACCACCACTGCGGATTTAGCTATGTACACGAAATGAGCGCCATCGGTCACGACTATATGAAGGATGGCTACTTTGCCCACAATCGTAGCGAAGAACTCCCTACACCCGCAAACCTCACTTTCACGTTCGTGATCCGCATTGCCGACGTGACGAAGGAAGTCAACGCGGAGGCAACTAAGAAAAAGGCTGATGAATATACGAAGCAGAGCATCGGTTTCCTCGAGCCCATCGCTCAGAAGATGCTCAAGAAGAGCGACTTGGCTAAGAAAAAAGGCATGAGCGCTCGCATCGTGCCCTACTTCGGCGGTAATCAGTTCTACATCTTCTTCGAACAGAAATATCAGGACATTCGCCTCGTGGCCAACCCTCCTTACAACATTGGTCAGTTTGGTGGTAATACCGACAACTGGATGTGGCCGCGCCACAATGCAGACTTCTGCATGTTCCGTATCTACGCCGATAAAAACGGCGAACCTGCTCCCTACAGCAAGGACAATGTGCCTCTGAAGGTGAAAAAATACCTGCCTATCTCGCTTAAGGGCATGAATGAGGGCGACTACACCATGATTATGGGTTTCCCCGGAAGTACCAGTCGTTATCTTACTGCTGCTGAGGTGAAGCTTCGCTGCGAAGCGACCAATCAGCCCATCATCGTGGCTGGTAATCCCTTGCTCCAGTACTACAAGACCTTGATGGACCAGAGCGACGAAAATCGCTTGAAACTGGAAGATCAATATGCTTCATGGGGCAATACAGTCAAGAACTTTGGCGGTATGAACGAAGCCGTGGAGAAGAATCATCTCATTGATGAGAAAAAGGCTGAAGAAGCGCGCTTCCGTGAATTCGCCCAGAAGAGCGGAAAGACTGAATATAAAGATGTGATCGATCGCATCGAGAAGCTCTGCGAGGCTTACAGCGATACGTTGCACGATGCAACTCTGATGCGTATCGCACTGCAAGATCAGGACTTGTGGATCCGTCCGTCGCTGGTCGATGCTTACGAGAAAGCACTTAAGAGCGGCAAGGAAAAGGATATCACAGTTGCTAAGCAGGCCATCATGGACTACTGCAAGCAGCAGAACTTCTCGCTCGACAAGGTAATCGACTGCGGCAAGGTGCGCTTGCTCGTTCCTTATTTTATAAAAGAACGCAAACTCAAGGAAATGCCTCATTTCCTCGAAACGAAGGAAAGCACGGAGCAGATCATCGGCACGATGTATGCCAACACAGTATTCGCCGACAGCGCCAAACTTGCCGATGCGCTCGCTAAGAACGATGCCTCAGTGCTGAAGGCTGATCCCCTCTATAAGGAAATAAGCGACATCTTTGAATATTCAAATAAGACCTTTAAGGGCTTCTCAGCTTACACCAAGCAGCGCTTGGAACTCAATAAGATCTATGTGCGTGGTCTCTGCGAAATGTACGATTGGGCAAAGTCTCCTGATGCCAACTTCACGCTGCGTATGACTTACGGCCACGTGAAAGATCTCTACCCGCGCGATGCCGTTCACTACGACTGGCAGACTGTGCTCGATGGTATGTTTGAAAAAGAAAGTAAGAGGGAAAGCGACTATTTCATCAACGAACGCTTGCGCAAACTCTACGAAACTAAGGACTTCGGTCGCTATGCTCGCAAAGATGGCAAACTGCCCGCCTGCTTCCTTTCCAACAACGATATCACGGGCGGCAACTCAGGTTCGGGCGTGCTCAATGCTAAGGGCGAACTCATTGGCCTGGCGTTCGACGGCAACATCGAAAGCCTTTCTGGCGACCTCAAGTTCGACCCAAAACTCCAACGCTGCATCAACGTAGATATTCGCTACGTGATGTTCATCATCGACAAGTTTGGCGGTAGCACTTACGTGCTTGACGAACTCGATCTGCGCTAATACGACAATCTTACCTGTCGGTAAGATGAGTATATTTATTAGTACAATAAGAAAGAGGACTCCTTTTGGGAGCCCTCTTTCTTATTGTACAGTTTTACAGTTTTTTTCTGTAAAACGTCGAAGATTTTGCGGCATTATAAAGCAGATAATGTCGCATAAGTAAGCAATGAAGGTTGTTACAGACTGGTTAATAATAGGGTAAAGGCACGAAAAAATAGTCACAAACCCTTGCAAGTTCCTATAGAAAGTCATACTTTTGCAGTGTACTACCACAATATAACACTAACAACCACTCAAAGTATGATAAGCATTGACCATATCGACTTTAGTTACGGCAAGAGAAAACCCGCTATATTCAGCGATTTCTCCTTAGAGCTTCCGAAAGGAAAGATCTGCGGATTATTAGGAAAAAACGGTACGGGTAAGAGTACGTTACTTTACCTCATGAGCGGATTGCTGCGTGCACAGAGGGGAACAATCACATACGATGGGCGCGACGTGAGTCAGCGTCTGCCAGAAGTGCTCTCTGATATGTTCTTCGTGCCAGAGGAGATAGAACTTCCTTCGCTCAGCATGGAGCGCTACGTGAAGATGAATGCTCCGTTCTATCCCAACTTTAGCCAGGAAGTGCTCAAAGAGTGTTTGAGCGACTTCGAACTGCCCACTCAGCTCGACTTGCGCGGCCTCTCGATGGGACAGAAGAAGAAGGCTTTTATGAGTTTTGCGCTTGCCACAGGCACTCGCCTCTTGCTCATGGACGAGCCTACCAACGGACTTGACATCCCCTCGAAGAGTCTCTTCCGCAAGGTCATCTCACGTCATATGACGGATGAACGCACGCTCGTGATCTCTACGCATCAGGTGAGGGATGTCGATATCTTGCTCGACCACGTGATCCTGCTCGAGGGCTCCCATCTCTTGCTCAATCGTCCTACGGCAGATATCTGCGCCATGCTCCGCTTCGAAGAGCGCCCTGTGGGAGCAAGTACGGAGGATGCCATCTATGCGCAGCCCTCTATCTATGGCAACTCCGTCATCGTGGAGAATCATGGTGAGGATGATGAGACTCCGATCAACTTGGAAATGCTCTTCAATTGTGCTGAGGCTGGAAAACTTCCCAAGTCACTTACCGTCTAACCCTAATGACTCCTATATATAATGAACAACTTCGATATACGTCGTTTCGGCACATTGCTCCGCAACGACTTCGTGAGCAACGCTCGCTCTTATCTCGCCCTATCGGCAGGCATCTTTTTGGCCCACTTCTTCGCTCAGTTGGGCATATTTTACTTCTCGCTCAAAGGGTGGACCGATCTTCCTGCACTTAAGGGAGAGGTCGTGATGAGTGATGCTTACGGTTGCCTGTGGATGGTGACGATTGTAGCAATGAGCATAGGCATCTCGCTCACGTTTGCTAATCTGAAGACGAAGCCTAAGCGCATTGCTTACCTCATGCTCCCGGCTTCAAATGTGGAGAAGTTCCTCTCGCGTGTGCTCATCTTTACGGTGGGTGTGGGCGTGCTCAATGTGGCCATGTTCTTCCTCGCTGATGTAGCTCGCACGATAGCTCTATTCGGAATGCCCATCCATATGGGGCTTGCCTCTTGGGAAATGGTAAGAATGCTCTGGGAGGATACTCATGAGTATTTCAATGCATTCCACTTAAATTGGGAATGCACGTGGACCATGCTCTTTACTATCTTTTCAGCTCTCAATGCCTACCTGTTGTTGCTGCTCGGTAGTGCTATTTTCCGCAAGCAAGCGTTCTTCAAGACAGTAAGCATCATGGTAGGTGGAGGCCTCTTGCTATCGATGACTGTCGCCTCTTTCCTCATAAACTTTAATATGGATGGGCGCAATGTGGAAATTTCGGGAATAACAATTATGAATACAACCCTTCACATGATTTGCTGCGTGGCATGGCCCTGGCTGAGCTATTGGCTCTTTAAGCATATCACGGTGATCAGAAGAAGACTCTTCTG
This sequence comes from uncultured Prevotella sp., assembly GCA_937898715.1. Classification (GTDB taxonomy): domain Bacteria; phylum Bacteroidota; class Bacteroidia; order Bacteroidales; family Bacteroidaceae; genus Alloprevotella. Next base: position 3,024 of record CALEKA010000113.1, on the reverse strand, counting down.
AAGCACACGTCTCAGAGCGAAACAGAGCAAAAGCATGCTCTGGCCTTTCGGCATGTTTCAGAACAACATTCGCATGCTCCCGAGAAAAGAATCCTAATCCAACGAACCATTCTCTCTAATTCCCTTAAAGAATGAATTTTAAAGAAGGTCAACCTATCTACGTGCAGATAGCCGAACGCTTGTGCGACGAGGTGCTGGCGGGGACGTATCAGCCCGACAGCCGCATCCCCGGTGTGCGCGAATATTCGGCGCTGCTCGAAGTGAATGTCAACACCACGGTGAAGGCATACGATCTCTTGGCGCAAAGAGGCATTATCTATTCCCGAAGGGGAATGGGCTACTTCGTGGCTGCCGAAGCGTCCAACTATATACAAGAAGAACGACGGGCCTACTTCCGTCAGCATGCCTTGCCCGAACTCTTCCGACAGATGCACTTGCTCGGCATCACGATAGACGAGGTTGTGAAAATCTATAACGACTCAAACGCAAAACAATGAAAAGTGACTACACGTGGAAGTCGGTAACGCTCCACGAATAGAAACACGACTCAAACGCAAAAAAATGAAACAGACTACACTTTCCCTTATAGCCCTATCACTCATGGCTCTGCCCGCGAGTGCACAAAAGCGTGGCCAGGTGGTCGATGCAAAGGGGCAGCCCGTGGCTTATGCCAATGTAGTGGCACTCAATCCTCAAGACTCGGCAGTGGTGGCCGCCACGCTGACCCACGACGATGGCCAGTGGAAATTTGCTGATAGCCTAAAGACCATCCAGTTGCTCCGTGTCAGCGCCGTGGGCTACGAACCGCTTTATTATAAAAGCACGGTGCCTATGGAACGGCTTATGCTCACGCTCAAATCACTCGATGCTCACCAATTGGGCGAAGCTAACGTAGTGGCGAAGCGTCCTGTGTCGAAGCTCGAAAATGGTGCTTTGGTCACCTCGGTAGAAAATACTGTGCTCTCCAAGGTTGGTACGGCAGAGGACTTGCTGCAGCAAGTGCCCGGCCTCATGAAGTCGACGGATAAGGATGGCGGCATAGAAGTAGTAGGCCGAGGAAAACCTCTGATCTATATCAATGGTCGCTTGATGCGCGATGAGAGTGAACTCAAGCAACTTCGCAGCAATGAGATAAAGAACGTGGAAGTGATCAACACGCCAGGAGCGCAGTATGACGCTTCGGTCAATGCCGTGGTGCGCATCCGCACAACGCGTCGCAAGGGCGAGGGCATTGGTGTGAACTTTAGCAATGATTATTACCAAGGACAGTTTGCCTCGGAAGATGCGCGCCTCAAGCTCTCTATGCGCAAGAATGCCTTCGACTTCAACGTGCAGGGCGGTTACGACTACAATCATGGTTACTGGAATTCGGGCTCCGACCAGACGGTACAGACGCCCGAGGGGCTGTGGTCAATGCCCTTCTATGATAAGAATTCTTGGAAGATGCACAGAGCCGATGGTGTGGCAGAGTTCAACTTTACGCCGTCAGAGAAGCATTCTACAGGTGTGCGCTATTCTTTGAAAAAGACTTTCCCTAACGATGCCGATGCCACCGTGCAGAGCCACATTCGCAAGAATTGTGAAGATTTCGACAAACTCACCAACTAACTCGTTATCTCTGAGGACAACGACTTGACGCATGCTCTCAATGCTTACTACGATGGTCGATGGGGAAAAGGCGAGTTTCGCATCGATGCCGACTTCTTTGCAAGCGGAAGTCATAGCTTGACTACTTATGACGAACATAGCCAGACACAAGACAGTCGCCAGTTCCCCACCGAGAGCGATACGCGCAACCGCATCTTTTCTGCCAAGGCTCAGTACGAGTTCCCATGGTTGAAGGGCAAGTTTGCCGTAGGCTCTCAATACGTTCAGACTAATCGTCACGACAATTATTACGTAAGCGCCGAGCTACCCGGCATCACGCCTTCAGCATCGAAACTCTTGGAGCGTACGGCCGCAGGCTTTGTGCAATACTCCACGCTTTTGGCTCGCCGCTACCAACTCACGGCTGGCCTCCGTTACGAACGCCTGCAGCTCGACTACTACCTCTCCCGCCAGCGCGTCGACGAGCAGTCGCCCACGTACAGCAATCTTTTCCCCTCCATCTCGCTCGCAGGCTTGGTGGGCAAGGCACAGCTGATGCTCTCCTATACGAGCAAGACCACTCGCCCCGACTACAGCCAGCTCTCGTCCAACGTGGTCTATGGCAACCGTTACTTGCTCCAGAGCGGCAATCCCAATCTGAAGCCCACCATTCTCCATTCCGTCAACGTTACTGCTGTGTGGAAATGGTTGCAAGCCACGCTCAACTACGACTATAGTCGCGATGGCATACTCTTCTGGGGCGTATCTCTGCCCGAGCAGCCCGAGGTGACAAAGATCACGTATATCAACAAGAACTATTCACAGCTACAAGCCACGCTCACCCTCTCGCAGCAAATCAAGTTCTGGCGTCCTATGCTCACGGCCTACGTGTCGAAAAACTTCTGCGACCTACGCCTCTCCGACGGCTCTCGCCTAACGATGAATCCTCTCTTGGTGCTCTACACATCGCAGTCCTTCACGCTCCCTAAGGGTTTCGGCTTGACTGCGGGCTATCGTATGTCGACGCGTGGTAGCTATCAAAATGTGCAGATTCTCCGCATGAACCACTCTCTGGAGGCATATCTCACCAAGTCTTTCTTCAAAGATGCTCTCAACATCAACATCGGTGGCCGCGATCTGCTGAAGCAGAACAACAGTCGCATCCGCATGAACCTGCAGAACGGCAGCCTCGTACAGACCGGGCTGGGCGACACCCGCGTGTTCTACATCAAACTCAACTACAAGTTCAACTCCATGCGCAACCGCTACAAGGGCGAAAGCTCAATGGAGGACGCCATTCAGCGATTGTAGCAATTGTACCTTCAACGGTAAGCTCAATCGCAAGGCCTATTTATAAGTGGAGGGGTGTAGGAAAAAAGCACTTTCCCTTTGTAGTACAATAGCTTTGCACTATATTTGCAACAATATTAAGTAGAT